>JALOSP010000093.1 GCA_025458365.1 Hyphomonadaceae bacterium | reverse complement strand
TGCAGGCCGGGCTTGATCGTGTCGGGCATGGCATTGATCCTTGAAGCTTGGCCTCAAGGATCGGGCGGTTGGGATCGGGTGGGATAGGACCGATGTAAGCCCTCTCCCCATGCCGTAGGGAAAGGGCTGGGTGAAACTCAAGCCGCCAGCAGCCTTGCCTTGGCTGCTTCATACTCCGCCACCAGACGGTCGATCATCACTGCAGCCGGACCAATGGACTTCACAGCGCCAATCCCCTGGCCACAGCCCCAGATATCACGCCAGGCCTTCTTGTCGGTGTTGCCACCTGAACCGAAGTTCATTGCCGAAGGGTCAGATACCGGCAGATTGTCGGGATCAAGCCCGGCATTGACCACCGAGGGCTTCAGATAATTGCCATGGATGCCGGTGAACAGGTTGGAATAGACGATATCGTCGGCCTTGCTGTCCACGATCATCTGCTTGTAGGCTTCCTCGGCATTGGCTTCGTCAGTGGCGATAAAGGCCGAGCCGATATAGCCGAAATCGGCACCCATGGCCTGTGCACCCAGCACCGCAGCACCTGAGGCGATCGAGCCGGACAATGCCAGCGGCCCGTCAAACCACTCGCGGATTTCCTGCACCAGCGCAAAGGGCGAAATCGTGCCCGCATGTCCACCGGCCCCGGCCGCCACGGCGATCAGTCCGGTTGCGCCCTTCTCGATGGCTTTTCTGGCAAATGTGTTGGAGATGATGTCGTGCAGCGTGATCCCGCCATAGGACTGGATCGCCTGATTGACGTCCTCGCGCGCCCCCAGGCTGGTGATCACCACCGGCACCTTGAACTTCACGCAGGCTTCCACGTCATGCATCAGCCGGTCATTGGTGCGGTGCACGATCTGGTTCACCGCAAACGGCGCTGCCGGCCGGTCGGGATTCTTGTCGTTGTATTCGCCAAGCTCGGTCGTGATCCGGTCGAGCCACTCATGCAGCACCGGGGCAGGGCGAGCATTGAGCGCCGGGAAACTGCCGACCACACCTGCCTTGCACTGGGCAATCACCAGATCCGGGTTGGAGATGATGAACAGCGGCGCTCCGATGACGGGGATGCGCAGACGGCTAAGCACGGGCGGCACGGACATGGACGGTGTTTCCTGAAGCATGGGTTGTGTTCTTGGCCCGCAACCTAGCGGCTGTCGCGCACAGGGCAAGCCGTCACGCGGCGTCAGATGCTCACCCCTGCGGCAACAGCAGCCAGTCCGGCACATCCAGCCGTACCGCCACATCACCCGCCATCAGCGCATGTCCATCGGCCAGCGCCTTGGCGGCCCGGTCATGGCGGATCAGGGCGATGCCAACATCATCCACACCAGTGCGCATCTGGCCGACCTGCCAGCCGTCTGCCTCGATGGCGGTGCCATGCGCGGGGGCAGGGCCGTCATAGCGGACACGGGTCAGCTTGTTGCGCACCGTGGTGCGGCGCTTCATCCGGCTGGTCATTTCCTGACCGACATAGCAGCCCTTGTGGAAATCCACTCCGTCCAGTTCTTCGAGCAGGCCTTCCAGCGCAAAGTCGCCATCAATCGCCATGTCGCGGCCCAGGTCAGGCACGCCCTGTTCGAGCCTCCAGCAGTCCCATGCCACATCGGCGGCGGGGGGTGCTGCTGACACCGGCACAATCCCGCGCCAGCCAAGCTGCAGCCGGTTGACCTCGGTGGCGCGCGGGTCGGGTGCTCCAGCAATGGCGCCCCCCTTTGCAGTGCCATCGGGCGCAGAAACAACGGCCAAATCGGCGGACATGTCAGCAATTTTCACCTGCGCCCGCAGCCGGTGCATCATCATCTTGCGGGCAAACCCGGCAGGGTCGGACACATCGACCAGCAGCCTGTCCGGGGCGGGGCGGTGCACGAACAGGTCAAACGAGAACTTGCCCTGCGGGGTCAGCACCAGCGCATGCACTGCGGTGTGAGTGTCGGCGCGGGTGATATCGTTGGTGGCCAGACCATCCAGCAGCGCGACGGCGTCCGGCCCGCTCATCTCGACCACACCCCGTCGGCTCAAGGTGGAAGCAGCTGGGATCATGCCCGCCCCACCAGTTCGGCCATGTCCTCGCAGGCGCGCACCAGCCCGTCCACGATGCCCGGTTCGAGGCTGGCGTGTCCGGCATCGGGCACGATTTCCAGCGTCGCATCCGGCCAGGCCGTCTTCAGCGCCCAGGCCGAGGCCAGCGGGGTGAGCACATCAAACCGGCCATGCACGATGCGGCCCGGAATGCCCTTCAATTTCTCGCCTGCCTGCTCCAGCAGCCAGCCGTCATGCGGCAGGAATCCGCCGTTGGTGAAGTAATGACACTCGATGCGGGCAAACGCCTCCACAAACCTGTCGTCTTCAAACCGGTTGGGACGGGCATCCGGGCCACGGATCGACAAGGCATCGCCCTCCCAGCGGGACCAGGCGCGGGCCGCCGTAATCCGCGTGTCGCGGTCTGCGGCGGTCAGCCGTGCGTGGAAAGCCGAGAGCAGATCGCCGCGCTCTCCCTCAGGGATGGGAGCAATGTAACGGTCGTAGGCGTCGGGATAAATCTGGCTCGCGCCAGATTGGTAGAACCATAAGATTTCGGCATTTGTGACCAGAAAGATTCCCCGCAAGATCAGCCCGGCCACCCGCTCCGGGTGGGTCACCGCATAGGCCAGTGCCAGGGTGGAGCCCCAGGACCCGCCGAACAGCACCATCTTCTCGATGCCCAGCGAGACGCGGAGCGCCTCCATGTCGGCGACAAGGTCCCACGTCGTGTTCTCGCGCAGTTCAGCATGGGGGGTGGAGCGGCCACAGCCGCGTTGGTCGAACAGGATCATCCGCCAGCGCCGCGGATCGAAGAACCGGCGCATGTCCGGGCTGATCCCGCCACCGGGCCCGCCGTGCAGGCACATCACCGGGATGCCGTCGCCGGATCCGGCCTCTTCAGCATAGATCGTGTGCAGGCTGCCTGCCTTCATGGTGAAGCTGCGATAGGGCTCCAATGGCGGGTGGAGCAGGCGTCGGATCGGGCCGGAATCTGGCATCAGACGGACATGAACCAGCGCGGACACGCGCGCAACCTGTTCCTGCAATCAGCATCCCGGACCAGCGTTTCGCCACCACTGCCCGGTTCGGCCGGCCCATGAGACAAAACTCGCAATAACCTGCTGCGGACAGCCATCAGGTTTTAAGTCTCCCTTCACCTGACCTCGGGTAGCGTTTAGCATCTCGCGTAGGGTTTACTCATGGGTTCAGAGACGTCCGGCCCGCCGACAAAGAGCCACACCCCGTTCCAGACGTTTCTGGCCGGTATGCATGTGCCGCCTCTGGCAGGCTTGATGTATCACGGCCTGACCGCGCTGATCTTTGCGGCGCTGGGCCACTGGCAGACCGGTGCGGTGCTGCTGGTTGCGGTCTTGAGCCTTGAAAATGCACTCAATTTCCTGTTCCGGTCACTGTTTCACCAAGAGAGTTCGCGCGAGGCCTTTGCCGTGCGGCTGGTCGCCCTCGCGGTCTTTGTCCGGTCACTTCTGTGTAGCGGCGTGGTCTACGCCATCGGCAAGACAGGCGAACCGGGCTCGGCATCGTTGGGTCTGGGGCTCTTGATCCTCAATGCCATGGTGCTCACGGTCCAACTCGCAACGCGACCGTGGTTGCTGGTGTTGTCGCTTGCCCCGCTGGCGGGGATGTATCTGGCGGTGACGTTCAACTTCAACGTCCGTGCGCCGCAGTCGACACTGATCCTTCTGGCGATTGCTGTCGTCCTCACTGTGGCCACTGTGGCCTGGACTCTGGCCCGGTGGATGCGTCGCTCGATGAAGACCGAAGAAGCCCTGTTGCAGAAAACACAGGCGCTGGAAGCCGAGCTGGCGTTGCGTGACGCTGAGAAGGCCTTCCGCACCCAGCTGGAAACCGAGGCCGGGCTTGGCTTCTTTGAAGCCGACCAGTCTGGCCCGCTCGTGTGGTCGCCGGGCATGTACCGGATTTTCGGGCACGACCCGGACCTGCCCCCGCTGGGCCTCGAAGACATCGAAGCTCAGGTCAGCGACGGTTCCGGGGCGGCGCGCCGGGCCGAACTGCTGGCGGCAGTCGCCAGAGGTGAGCCACTCACCCACGATTATGCGATCCGCTGCGGCGATGGCAACGAGCGCCACGTGCGGGCAATCATCATGCCGACCACGGATCGCGAGGGCGCGGTCTGGCGCATTCATGGCGCGGTCATCGACGAGACCGCCCTTCGCGCCAATCATCGCAAGATGGAGGCACTCGAACGGCGGCTCGAAGTGGCCCTTTCGGCGGGTGGAACAGCGCTGTGGGAACACGATTTCCAGACCGGGCGCTCATTTGCCATCGGCGCGATGCGCGAATTCCTGGGGCGCGAGCCGGACTTTGGCACGGACCTCATGGCTGCAGTCATGGAGCGGGTACATCCTGATGACCGTGCCATGGTTGCCGCATTGGGTCCGCAAGTCATGGCCAGCGGCAAGCCCGTCGAGATCGAGCATCGGATCGAAATCGAAGGTCGCGAGCAGGGATGGGTCCGCACCCGCCTGCTGGTCACACCAGGAAACGGCGACCGGGGCATGGGTGTCATCACGGCGCTGTCCACAGATATCACCGATGAGGTTGCACGACGCGAGGCCTTGGCCGGTGCGCTGAATGCTGCCGAGGCTGCCAGCAGGGCGAAATCCAGCTTCCTGGCCAATATGAGCCATGAAATCCGTACGCCTTTGCACGGGATCCTGGCGGTAGCCGATCTTCTGGCGCAGAGCGATCTGGACCCGCGCCAGCGCGAGATGACCGGTCTGATCCAGGCATCCGGGACGGCTCTGTCGGCTGTGGTCAATGACGTTCTCGATCTCGCACGGGTGGAAAGCGGGCGATTGGAGATCAATTGCCAGCCGGTCAATCTGCCTTCGCTGGTGCGTTCTTCGGTCGATCTGTTCCAGCTCAAGGCAGCCGAAAAAGGCATCGCCCTGTGCGTCGATTTTTCGATTGACCCAGACCTTGTTGTATCTGCCGACCCGGTCAGGCTCAGTCAGGTTGTCACCAATCTTGTGTCCAATGCGGTCAAATTTACCCACGTGGGTGGCGTGACTGTCACTCTTGATGCCAGACCTGCAAGTGACAGTCACGACGGGCGGTTGGCCGTGCAGATCGACGTTGCCGACACTGGCACAGGCATTCCGGAGGATCAGGTTGCCAGCCTGTTCAACCGGTTCGAGCAATTGGACGGGTCAATCACACGCCTGCATGGCGGCAGCGGCCTTGGCCTTGCAATCGCCCAGTCCCTCGCAGGTCTGATGGGTGGCAAGATCACGCTGACCAGTCGCGTCGGACAGGGCACGACATTTACGATGGTCCTGGAACTGGACTGCGCAGCACTCGAAACTCCAGCTCCCGTCCAGGGTGAAACCTCCTCCTCTCCGGCAGAGGATAAGGCCTTGCTGCGCGTGCTGGCGGCGGATGACCACCCGACAAACCGCGAGGTCTTGCGTCTGGTCCTCGCCCCGCTCGGTGTGGACCTCACCCTGTGCGAGAATGGGCAGGAAGCGGTCGATGCATTCAAATCGGCTTCTTACGATGTGGTGCTGATGGATTTGCAAATGCCTGTGATGGACGGGTTGACTGCCATGCGCCTGATCCGGGCCCACGAACAGGAAACCGGTCAGGCCCGCACCCCGATGGCCGCAGTGACCGCCAATGCCATGGAACAGCACCGGATCGAAGCCTTGGCCGCCGGGGCCGATGCCCACATCGCCAAGCCCTACACGCCGGACCGGCTGGTTGGTGCGGTCAGTGAATTGCTGGATCAGGCTGCGGCAGATTCGCAGCCAGGCCAGCCTGAAGGGCTCAGCCAAACCGCCGCCTGATCCAGTCCGCGATGGCCGAAGTGGTCTCGGCGGGCTTCTCCTGCTGGGTCCAGTGGCCACAACCGGTGATCAGCACGCGCTCGAGATCAGGCACATATTTTTCCATCCCGTCGGCCATGGATGGCGGCAAAACCACATCGTTTTCTGCCATGATCATCAAGGCCGGCTGGACCACATGATCGGCGATATGCTCGCAGGCATGCCAGTTGCGGGTGAAGTTGCGATACCAGTTCACCGGTCC
>JALOSP010000092.1 GCA_025458365.1 Hyphomonadaceae bacterium | reverse complement strand
CCAGGATGGACTGCGCCCAGGCCAGATTGTCGGCAAATTCGCGGGCGAGGTCGCCCTCCCCCACCCGGCGCATCCGCCGATGTCTGAAGGAATGGCAAGCGACTTCATGTCCGCGGTCATGCAAGGCCTGCACGTGGGATGCATCGAACTGGGCGCGACCCTCGAAGGTGCGCCCGGCATTGGCGCCGTTGAGATAATAGGTGCCCTGCACCCCGTGCCGTTCGAGAATGTCGGCCCCCAGGGTGACCGCAGAGACCGGGGCGTCATCAAACGAAAACGAGGCAATCGGCGCGGTCAGTCGGGATTGCACGGGCTTGCCGTGCACCAGACGGAGGGCCTGCATTTCCAGATTGGCGGCCAGCGTGGCAAGGCGACCTGCCCCCGGCGCCGTCTGATGATATGTGCCAGATGCCTCGATCATGACAGCTACATAGCATGACAGCCGTCAACAGACGGTGACCACACCCTGCCAGCTCTGAACACGGGACGGACCAGCCAGTCAGCTGTCTGACGAAGCCGGGGCCAGGAAAGACGGGACATCATCGCCAAAGCCGCTGCCTGCTTCAACCGGCGGCTTGGGCCGGGCAGGCCTGCGGCCACGGCGCGCGCTGGTGTCGGTCACGACCAGTTCACTGGCGCCACTGCTCTCACCGCCATCGACCAAAGGCGCACGCTCGTCGCCAGGCTCGCGCGCGGAGCGGGGCTCACGCGGCGGGCGGGGTTCACGGTCCGGTCGAGACTCGCGCGATGCACGGTGTTCGCGAGGAGCCCGTTCCTCACGCAACTCACGGCTGTCTCGCAACTCACGGGGCTCTTCGGCATCGCGTGGGCGCTCATGGCCTTCGAACGGCGCTGCGCGGCTCTCGCTGCGATCGCCACGCTCGGCACGATCAGGCCGATCATTTCGATCATAGTCAGGCCGGTCACGGAACCGGTCCCGGCGTCGACGGCGGCCACCTTCACCTTGCTCGTCACGCGGATCGCCGCCTGCTTCGACACGATCCGGGCGATCTGCACGATCGGGCCGGTCCTGACGGTCACCCCGATCTTGCCGGTCACCGCGATCTTGCCGATCACCCCGGTCCCGGTCAAACCTGTCACGGTCAAACCGCTCACGATTGCGATTGTTGTTCCGATTGCCGAACTCACCCCGGTCACCCCGATCGTCACGCCGGGCCTGCACCTCATCGTCGGCGCCATCACTGTTCAGATCTTCATCTTCCTCGGCAGCCGCCAGATAGTCATCCTCTCCGGCATACCCCGACACCATGATGTCCGGCTTGATCCGGAAGTTCGGCTGGGCCGATTTGATCAGGCGCAGATAATGCTCGGAGTGCTGGAGATAATTCTCCGCCAGGATCCGGTCCCCCGAACTCATCGCATCGCGTGCGAGTTGCTGGTACTTCTCGAAGATCGTCTGGGCGGCACCGCGAACCTTCTGGTCTGGACCATTGGACTCATAGGCCCGGTTCGGGTTGTGGTTGCCACCATTGGGCTTGCGCCCGCGTCCGCGTTGCCGCTTCATTGCCATGGGATACTCGCTGGCTTTCGTTCAATCGACTGTTCAGTCTTGTCGGTGACGCCGTCCGGGCGCCGGAAGTCCTGTGCGGGGGCATGGCCTGCATGCGGCCCGAACCGGACAGATTGCGATGCAGGCCCGAACCTTTCCAAGGTCCACCAGACCGGCATCATGTCATCGCAAGAGCGCTGCTGGCCTTTGGCAGCCACCGCCCCCTTGTCTCTTGCCGCCAGGCGATGCCGCAGCCCGGAGGCGCAAACCACATCACCATGCCCCCCACGAGTTCTGATCTCGATTCCCGCAACATCACTAGAGATTTTGCTGTGGAAGGGGGTCGTTTGCAGGAGCTGCCATCTCATGGCGCTCACTGTACCGTGTTGCATTAGCCGATCACGGACGGGTTGGAAAGTGCCTTGCGTGCAACCGCTGCAGGCGACGGCCCGAGGCGGAATCGTCCATAAAGGCCGGTGCCGGGGTCGCTAAAGATCGCGACGCCCGATCAGCACCCGTTCCTTGTCGCTCAGATCCTTGATGATCGCAGTCTTGACCAGGCCGGGAACAGCATCGGCCAGAGCCTTCACGTCCGGTCCCTGCCCGATCCCGAACTCGAAGGCAAACAGGCCCCAGGGCGTCATCAGGTCCGGCAGCAGGGGGAACAGGTGGCGGTATGGATCCAGCCCGTCTGCCCCGCCATCGAGTGCGAGATGGGGATCGTGATCGCGGACATCCACATCCAGTCCGGCAATATCGGCTGACGGGATATAGGGCGGGTTTGACACGATGACGTCGAAGGGCCCGGTCACGCCATCGGTCCAATGGCCTTCGACCAGGGTGAGACGGTCACCCAAATCGTGCATTGCAGCATTGTCAGCGGCCAGTGCCAAAGCCTCCTGACTGACATCGACACCGACACCCGTCCACTCCGGGCGCTCTGCCAGCAGCGCAAGCAGGATTGCGCCCGACCCGGTGCCAAGATCGAGAACGCGCTGCGGCCGGTCCACCGGCGCATTCTTCAAGATCAGGTCCACGATCACTTCCGTCTCGGGCCTGGGCACCAGCGCCCGGGCGTCCGACTTCAGGATCAGGTTCCAGAACCCGCGTTCACCGACGATGTGGGCCACAGGTTCGCGGGCCGCCCGGCGGTCAAGCCAGCCGCGCAATCTGGCCTGGGCTTCCGGCGTCAGCGGGGTATGGGGTTCGCTGATCAGGGTCATGCGGTTCACGCCCGTTGCCGACAGCAAGAGGATGCGCGCATCGATGACCGGGCTGTCGACCCCGGCGGCCTCCAGATGCTGGCGGGCCGCGGTCCAGGCTTTGACGAGAGTTTCCATGGTGTTTCAGGTATCCGCTGTGGTCTCGATGGTCAGCCACGGCCAGCGCGCCTGATAGCTGGCGGCCTTGGCTGCAAAAAGATCGGGGCTGTCGTTCGCCCGGTTTTCCACCAGCCGCCCGGCCCAGAGATCCTCAAGCCCGAACGGTGCGACCAGCCCGCCGGATGCCACATGGATGCCAACACAGGTGCATTCAACCAGAAAACTGCCAATCCCGCCTGCTGACGAGGTCAAGGGCGCACGCGGCCGGCCGAACTTCTGGCCGTACCAGAGATGGACCCGCGCCTGATTGCGGACTTCGACCCAGTCGCCAAAGTGGGCCGCCAGCGCCTTGATCACCCTGTCCTCGGCCTCATAGCTGCTGTCGGGGTCCCAGTAGAACACGTCCCAGTCTTTGATGCCTTGTTCCAGCGGAGCGCCCGTGCGGTGGTTCCAGACGGCCTGGAACAGGCATCCCGCCACAATGTGACAATCAGGAAGATTGAAAGCCGGGAGTTCGGCCAACAGGCGGGCGGTGCGGGGAGCGCTGCCTGTCAGAGCAATGAAGGCGTCGGGGGACATGCCCTGCATGTCGGCCGATTCGCCACCTCGGGCCGATCCACAGACACATTCGGACCCCGACCACCAGGGCGGCGGGTGTGGACCGGCCTGTTCTAGACCCCCTGATTGAGCATCGTTTTTCGCCGAAAACCGGTTCCCACTTTTCGGCACGATGCGCTAGCGCGTCGAAGGCTCTCTGGGACGGCGGCGCAGATCGAACTCGAAGGCTTCTTCCTCGGTCAGTGCGACAAGCGACAGAAGCCTGCAGTCCGTACCATGATGACGGCTGATGGTGCCATCAACAAAGCGCACGCTGGAAAACCGGTCAAACCCGCCACCGCGCGTGATCGGGATCATGCCCAGTGCGAAGTCAGCGTCACTGGCGAGACCAAAGCATGTCAGCTCGGCCCGGTACCACGCCCGTCGGGGGCCTTCGACATAAAGGATGTCGTCATTGCCTTCACGCTCGAAGCGCCAGCTGCGGATCGAGCTTTCAAACGGAATTCGGGCCTGCGCGCGCCCGGCGAACCGTTCCGCAGGCGAGGTCTGGCTCACTGCCGCCGGTGCATCTGTGTCCGAGGTCCCGGCCTGGGCCGGTGCACCCGCATCTGAGGCGAGCATTGCAGCAAACAGGGCAGTGGCGCTGGCGAGCATGTTGAACCTCCATCTCGAGCATGGAAAGTAACACGAATGATCCAAACACCCAATGCGGGATGGATGAAAACCCGGTCATCTTGTTCACACTTGTTGTTCACACTTGCCCGGGCCTGCCTGCCCGGGTCTGTTGACGGGCCTGTTGAAGGGCTCGGTGACGGGGCCTGGTAGGGGGGCCTGGTGACGGGGCCGGATCTGCTGCTCTGCAGCCTTGGTCATCGCGTCGCGTTGCGGGCAGGCGGCGGGATCGCTAGACGGTCACCCGTGCATGGGCGCAACGCGACACAGAATCGCTACACAGGGCGCCCTGACCCTTTCTAACGGCTGGAGGAAGACAACCATGGCGCGCAAGAAAATCGCATTGATCGGTGCAGGCATGATCGGGGGCACGCTGGCCCACATTTGCGCGCGCGAGGAATTGGGCGACATCGTCCTGTTCGATATCGCAGAAGGCATCCCGCAGGGCAAGGCACTGGATATCGACGAAGCCAGCCCGGTGTTCGGCTCCGACATCTCGATCAGCGGCGCCAATGACTATGCCGCCATCGCAGGCGCAGACGTCTGCATCGTCACTGCCGGGGTGCCACGCAAGCCGGGCATGAGCCGCGATGATCTGATCGGTATCAATCTGAAAGTGATGAAGGCCGTTGGCGAGGGCATCAAGACCTATGCACCCAATGCCTTCGTGATCTGCATTACCAATCCGCTGGACGCCATGGTGTGGGCGCTGCAGCAATTTTCAGGCCTGCCGCCGCACATGGTCTGCGGCATGGCCGGTGTGCTGGATTCTGCGCGTTTCCGCTGGTTCCTGGCCGAGCATTTCAATGTTGCGGTGGAAGACATCCATGCCTGGACGCTGGGCGGTCACGGCGACGACATGGTGCCGATGGTGCGCTATTCCACAGTCGGTGGCTTGCCGCTGCCGGTGCTGGTGGAACAGGGCAAGATCAGCCAGGAGCAGCTGGACGCCATCGTCAAGCGCACCCGTGGCGGTGGCGGCGAAATCGTGGCCCTGCTGAAGACCGGCTCGGCCTATTATGCCCCGGCTGAAAGCGCAGTGGCCATGGCCGCATCGTACCTGAAGGACAAGAAGCGGGTGCTCGCCTGCGCCTGCCACCTGACCGGACAATACGGGATCAATGACATGTATGTCGGCGTCCCGGCGATCATTGGCGCCGGTGGTATCGAGAATATCATCGAATTCCCGATGGACGAAGACGAAAAGGTGATGTGGGACAAGTCGGTGGCGGCCGTGAATGGGCTGATCGATGCCTGCAAGGCGATCGAGCCCGGTCTGGTCTGAGGCCAACCCAAACAGGGGTCGGGGGTGGCAGGATGTCCCTCCCGACCACCAGATCAATTTGCATTGAGATGGAATTGTCTAAACGCCAGAAAATTGATCAAAATCAGAGGTATGCTGCACGTTTCAGTGCCATCGAGACGAAACGTGCAGCAGAAACCGGCACTGCGTTTGCCCGCGTGACGGTTTTGACGCGCGCGCGATCATGGCTAGATCAATTTCCGTTTTGACGGAATCGTTTAAACCGCAGCAAATTGATCAAAATCAAAGGTCGGGTGGACAACTTCGTTTCCGTCGAAACGAAACGTGCACTATGTCCGGTGCCGCGTCTGCATGGAGCCTGTGTGTTTGTGGCCAACCCCGTCCGCTACTTCGAAATCCCGGTCGCCAATCTGGACAGGGCCATCGCCTTCTACGAGGCCGTGTTCGACCTCGACCTCGAGCGCCAGACCGTGGACGGCTATCCGATGGCGCTGTTTCCCTATGAGGAGGATGGCTCCGGTGCCACCGGTGCACTGGCCCAGGGCGATGTCTATGTGCCCTCGCAAAGCGGAACCATCGTGTATTTCCAGGTCGATCATATCGGCGAAGTGCTTGAACGGGCCACGTCTCTGGGTGGCTCGGTGCTTTACCCGAAGAAGCACATCGGCGCAGGTGGCTATGTGGCCGAGATCGCCGACAGCGAGGGCAACAGGATCGCGCTGACCCAGCCGGCTTGAGGGCTACGCCCGACCGTTGGACTGCCCCCGCCCTTCGGGCCTTGTCCGCCTTGCATCGATCCACTGGATCGATCCATCCGGCTACGCCCGACCGTTGGA
>JALOSP010000091.1 GCA_025458365.1 Hyphomonadaceae bacterium | reverse complement strand
ATGCGGCCGGGCTGGACCCAGGGGGAGCCGGGCACCGTGTAGAAGTCCGAATAGGTCCGTTCATGCCAGCCGCGCGGGGTCATGAAGCCGACGCGGGTGACGGCATAGGTGGCCGCGTCGATCGCAAACACGGTGGCGCCGCGAGCCGGATCGGTGACGGTGATCACATGGGCTGGCCTGCCATCGACCAGATCATCCGGCCCGCGCGTGAGCGTGAAGCCGTCATCCAGCGAGCTGCGGATCACGCCAAAGCCGAAATTCTCGCTCCATTGCCGGTCGGCGTCGGACGGCGGTTGCAGGCCTGCCGCCGTGTAGGACCGCTCCCCGTCAAACGCCAGCAGAAGCGCGGTCTGCCCGTCGCGCCACGACTGGATGCGCACCTTGCCATCGGCAGCGTGCGCGGCGGCCTTGGCATCGGGATAGACCCGCCACATCTCGTAGCGCTCATGCCGCACCGGGCCTGCTGGGGTGAAAAACACCGCCTCGCCCACCAGATGCAGGCTCCTTGGATTGACCCACACGTCACCGCCTGCGGCTGCGTGTGCGGCTTCGACAATCGCACGCGCACTCATCTGCGGATTGACAGGCAACTGACCTGCAAATGAGGCCCCGGCCACCGGTGCGATGGCCGGTGGCACGCTCGCGCATCCGGCAACAGCCGCCAGCGCGAGGCAAAGAATGGCAGCCCTCATGGCGCTTCGACCACCAGGATGTTGACATCGGCATGGGGCTGGCGGGCGATTTTCAAGGGCTGATACTCCGGATCATTCCAGAAGGCGTCCAGCGTTGCCCGGTCGGGGAATTGGGAGACCACCACAGACGCGCCTGCCCCGAAACTGCCCTCCAGCAGCTCGGCCCCCGGCGCGCGCACGATGTAGTGGCCGCCATGTCTGGCGATCAGGGCTGCGGTCGGCGTGGCATAATCGGCGATGAAGCGGGCCCTGTCCTTCACATGGGCGGTGACGATCATGTAGGCTGGCATGGCGTGGTCTCCATCGAGAGATTGGGCAGGCAGGGACCTGCGCCCATTGACCGGGCGCATCACACCGGTCATGTCTAAAGATATATCCTTTCACCCGCAACGGAGAAGCCGCTTGAAGCTGTTGCGCGCCGCCACGCTGATCGTGTCCGACCTGGCCGAGGCAAGAGAGCGCTATTGCGGGCTACTGGAGCACGTGGTGGTGGATGAAGCCCCACTGGATGCCAGGCTCGCAGCCGCATGGGGTGCGCCCGCCAGCGCCGGGGCGCCGATGCTGACCCTGGCCCCTGCCAGTGGCGCGGAAATCTTCATCCGCCTGATCCAGCAGGCGCCGGTGCCGGGGTTCAAGGCGCAGACCACCTATGGCTGGCAGGCGGTGGAATTGTGCGTGACCGATGTGCTGGCGGTAAATGAGCGCGTGAAAAGCAGCCGTTTCAAGATCATCGGCCCGCCCACCGAACTGCCGGGCCTGCCGACGATCTTTCCCATGCAGGTCGAAGGCCCCGATGGCGAGGTGGTCTATTTCACCCAGATCCGGGGTGATCTGCCGTCCTATGACCTGCCACGCGCCACCAGCCTGATCGACAAGGCCTTCATCTATGTGCTGGCCTGCTCGGACATGGCAGGTGCTTTGAACTGGGTGACGGGCATTTTGGGCCTGTCCACCGGGCGGGAGGTGACGCTGGCGGTGCCGACCCTGTCAGACGCCTTCGGCCTGCCGTCCGACAGCCAGTGGACCCTGACCACCGTGGTGCATGAGCGCGATGTGTTCCTCGAACTGGATCAGATGATCCCGCAGGCGAGGCCACGCCCTGCCCTGCCCGGCGCCCTGCCACCGGGCGTGGCGGTGTGCAGCATGACCCTGCCGGACTTTCATGAGCGGCTGGAGACCTTGCGGCCCTGGATGATCGCCCCACCTGCGGTCCATCCCGGCCCGGTCTATGGCGGGCGGCTGTCGGCGACCTTGCGCGGACCGGACGGCACACTGTTTGAAGTGGTGGCGCCATGAAGCAGATCGTGTTGCGCGCTGCGCTGGCCGCCGCGCCGAAAGCGTCCGACTTCGAGATGATCGACGTGCCCACGCCCGCCTGCCCGGAGGGTGGTGTGCTCGCCCGCGTGCTGCACCTGTCGCTCGACCCCTATGTTGGGGCGCGCCTGCGCGGGCGGCATATGGGCGAGGCCGCTCCGCAAGCGGGCAGCGGTTTGATCCCCGGTGCAGCGGTGGTCGAGATCGTCCAGTCCCGGTCAGCGCTTTGGTCGAAAGGCGATCTGGCCCACACGATGGACGCTGGCTGGGCCGAACTTTTGGCTCTGTCTGCCAACAGTCTGCGCCGGATCGATACTGACGGGATTGATCCACGCGCCCACCTCGGCGTGCTCGGCATGCCGGGGCTGACCGCCTGGGCAGGGATGACCCAACTGGCCAGGGTGGGGCTTGGTGACGTCCTGCTGGTCGATGCGGCGGCTGGTACCGTGGGTGGCGTGGCGGGCCAGATCGCCCGCCTGAAAGGCGGCACAGCCGTCGGCATTGCAGGTGGCCCTGCCAAGTGTGCCTTGGTGGAGAACGTCTACCGCTTTGCCGCTTGCGTGGACTATCGCGCCCAGGGCTGGGAAACCGCGCTTGACGCCGTATTGCGAGGGCCGCCGACCATCCTGTTTGAGAACGTGTCCACCGCCATGCTGGCAACCGGCTTGAGCCGGGCTGCCCCCTATGCCCGCGTCGTGCTGTGTGGCCTTGCCGCCCATTATCAGGCTGACGGACCACCCGCCAGCGTGCCCGCCGGGCTGATCATTGGAAAACGTGCAAGCCTGCATGGGCTTGTGGTCTATGACTTCTATGACCGGTGGGATGCTTTCACCGCAGAAGTTGCCCCCTGGGTCCGTTCTGGCGATCTGGTCATCGCCGAGGACGTGGTGAGCGGGCTGGAGGCTGCACCGGCCCTGATGGAAACGCTGATGGCGGGTGCCAATACCGGCAAGTGCGTGGTGGATCTGTAGATCTCAGCCGGCGCTCACCGCCCTGCCCAATTCCTCCACAGCACGCCGTGCACCGCGCAGGCGCTGCTCCGGCGTGTCCCACTGCCCGGCCACCACCAGCTTGCCATCCGGGCGCAGGCGGTAGAGCGCAGGCCATTGCTGGACCAACGCCACGACCTTGGCGAGGTCTGGCATGCTCTCTGCACGGAACGTCAGCACCGCGCCCTTTGGCCCGGCATCGATCTTGGCCACGCCGCAGGCCCGGCAGCCGGACTTGATCGCGCCAATCGCGATCAGCTGACGCACCTCTTCAGGCATCGGGCCGAACCTGTCGATCAGTTCGGCGGCCCAGCCGTCACGGTCGGCGTCAGTCTTCAAATCCGCCAGCCGCCGGTAGAGTGACAGGCGCAGATTGAGGTCTGGCACATAGTCTTCCGGGATCAGCACTGCCACGCCCAGATTGATCGCCGGACTCCAGGAGCGTTCGGAAACCACATCGGCACCCTCACGCTGGCTGGCCACGGCGTCCTCCAGCATCTGCTGGTAAAGCTCCACGCCGACCTCGCGGATATGGCCGGATTGTTCTTCACCCAGAAGATTGCCGCCGCCGCGCATGTCCAGATCGTGGCTCGCCAGCATGAAGCCGGCGCCCAGTCCGTCCAGCGTCTGCAGGATGCGCAAGCGCTTGTCAGCGCCTGCCGTGATCAGCGTCTCGTCGGCCACGGTGAAATAGGCATAGGCGCGGGTCTTCGACCGGCCGACCCGGCCGCGCAATTGATAGAGCTGGGCCAGACCGAACATGTCGGCCCGCCAGATCACGAGCGTATTGGCGCGCGGAATATCAAGCCCGCTCTCCACGATGGTGGTGGACAAGAGAGCATCGGCGCCGCCCTCGTAGAAATTGGTGATGATCGGTTCGAGCGTGGTCGGCGGCATCTGGCCGTGAGCGGTCAGGAACTTCAACTCTGGCACCTGCTCGCGCAGGAAGCGTTCGATCTCCTCAAGATGCTCGATCCGGGGCGCCACGATGAACATCTGGCCACCGCGATACTTCTCGCGCAGCAGCGCCTCGCGGATCGTCACCGGGTCCCACGGCGTCACATAGGTGCGCACTGCAAGGCGGTCCACAGGCGGAGTGGCGATGATGCTCATCTCGCGGATGCCGGCCAGCGACAATTGCAAGGTGCGCGGGATCGGTGTGGCCGACAGGGTCAGCACATGGGTGTCGGCGCGCATCTCTTTCAGGCGCTCCTTGTGCTTGACCCCGAAGTGCTGCTCCTCATCGACGATGACCAGGCCCAGATCGGCAAAGCCCATGTCCTTGGAGAGCACCGCATGCGTGCCGACCACGATCTCCACCTTGCCGTCTTTGAGCGCTGTGCGGGTCTCGGCGGCATCTTTGGCAGGCACCAGCCGCGAGAGCTGGCGGATCTGCACCGGCCAGCCCCGGAACCGTTCCACAAAGGTCTTGAAATGCTGGCGGGCGAGCAAAGTCGTGGGGCAGACCACCGCGACCTGCCGCCCGCTCATCGCCGCAACGAAGGCCGCACGCAGGGCAACTTCTGTCTTGCCAAAGCCGACATCGCCACAGATCAGCCGGTCCATCGGACGGCCGGCAGCCAGATCGCCAAACACGTCTTCGATGGCCGCCAGCTGGTCGTCGGTTTCCTCATAGGGGAAACGGGCGCAGAATTCGTCATAGAGCGCATCAGGCGGGATGATCTGTTCGGCCTGCCGGTTGGCACGGGCCGCTGCAATCGCGATCAGGCCCTCGGCCATGTCTTTCAGGCGCTTCTTGGCCTTGGCCTTGCGGCCCTGCCATGAGGCTGACCCCAACCGGTCAAGCATGGCCGCACTGTCATCGCTGCCATAGCGCGAGACCAGTTCGATATTCTCCACCGGCAGGAAGAGCTTGTCGCCACCCGCATAGATGAGCTCAAGACAGTCGTGCGGCGCGCCTTGAACATCGAGCGTGCGCAAGCCCGCATAGCGCCCGATCCCATGGTCGATGTGGACGATGATATCGTCCTGGCTGAGTGCGCCTGCCTCCAGAATGATCGCCGACGAGCGCCGCTTGCGCTTGCGGGCTGCACCGATCCGCTCACCCAGAATGTCGGCCTCGGACAAAATCGCCAGACCATCGGCCTCGAACCCGTGATCCAGTGGCAGGACGGCCAGCCCCAAGGCGCCATCTGGCATCTGGGCGATCGCGCGCGCATCCGGCACCGGAAACAATGTCCCCAGCCCGTGCTCTTCCAGCACATGGCCCAGCCGCTCTGCCGAACCATCCGACCAGGCAGCCAGCACCGGCTTCACGCCCTGCTTGTGGAGCGCCTCCACATGGGCGCGCGCTACGTCCCAGACGTTGACCCCGTCTTGTGCGCGCTCCGGGGCAAAGCTGCGCCCGGCCCGGCCACCGGCATCCACTGTGCCGGCCTCTGTTCCGGCTTCGGCAAATGGCGAGAACTGGCGCACATCATGGGCGGCGAGCGCGGCATCGAGCCCCACCCGGTCCAGATAAAGCGCGTCTGGTTTCAAAGGCCGGTAGGGCGGTGCACCCTTCGGCGGAGGAGCGATACGGGCCTGAAAATAGTCGCGGGTCTGGTCGATCCGCTCGCGCACCGCATCATCGACCCGGTGGTCGAGACAGATCAGCGCATCCGGCCCCAGATAGTCGAACACGGTCTCCAGCCGCTCATGGAAGAAGGGCAGCCAATGCTCCATCCCGCCGCGTCGCTGGCTGTTGGTGACGGCCTCGTACAACGGATCGCCGCTGCCCGGCCCGAAAGTGGACAGATAGGACGTCCGGAACCGGCTGATGGCGGGTGCATCCAGGATCGCTTCGCTGATCGGGGCGAGCTCCACGCCATTCAGCGTCCGTGTCGAGCGTTGGGTCTCGGTGTCGAACGACCGCACGGTTTCCACAGTGTCGCCAAACAGGTCGAGCCGCACAGGGGCCAGCGAGCCTGGTGCAAACAGGTCAATCACGCCGCCGCGGATGGCATAATCGCCCTTCTCCCGGACTGAGGATGAGCGGGTATAGCCATTGGCATCGAAATAGGCCTGAAGGGCTGGAATATCGATGTCCCTGCCAGGCCGCGCGATGAACGAGGACTTGAGCAGGCGCGCCCGTGGCAAGGTCTTCTGCAACAGGGCTGCGGCCGTGGTGATCACCAGCAGCGGTGGCGCATCGGCCTTGCGCCGGGCCAGCCTGAGAAGGGTCGCGATCCGGCGCGAGGAAATCTCG
>JALOSP010000090.1 GCA_025458365.1 Hyphomonadaceae bacterium | reverse complement strand
CATAGCTATCGTCCCGTTGGTTTTTATAGCCACAGGGAGATCCTCGCATGGGACATTTCGCCAAAGCCCGCCGGGCCGCTGTAGCCGCCTTGATCCTCACTACCGCAGCCTTCGTGCCAGCCTATTCCGTTCCCGCCTTTGCAACAGGAGAGCGAGCAGCTGTTGCTTCGATCCTGGATGGGGACTCCTTTGTCCTTCAAGGCGGGCTGGTTGTCCGGCTGGCGGGTATCGAAGCCCCGCGCTTGCGGTCAAGTGATGCCGCATCGGTGGCGGCCCGGGATGGCCTGGCCGCATTGGTCGCGGGAAAGACAGTCCAGCTCCGCTATGGCGGATTGCGACGCGACAGTCGCGGGCGCGCCCTGGCCCAGGTCATGCTGCAGTCGTCCGATGGCGGCACCATCTGGGTGCAAGAGGCATTGCTCCGTCAAGGGCATGCGCGGGTCCATACCTACGCCGACAACAGGGCAGGGGTCGAAGACCTCTGGCGTGCCGAACGCAGCGCCCGTCAGGCCAGTCTTGGTGTCTGGCAGGTTCCCGCCTATCAAATCCGTTATGCGACCCCGGAGGCCCTGGCCGGCGCTGCAAACTCCTTCCAGCTCTTCGAAGGCCGCGTTGTCAGCGCGGAGCGACGAGGCTCCGTCATTTATCTGAACTTTGGAGAGGACCAGCAAACAGACGTTACCGCAACGATCCCGGAGCGCTCATGGCCCCTCTGGAACGGCGGCCAGGATACAATTCTCGGCCTCGAAGGCCGGGTGATCCGGGTGCGCGGTTTCATGCGCAACAGCAACGGACCAAGTGTTTGGGTCGACCATCCTGAACAGGTCGAATACATCATCGAGACGCAATCCGGCCAGCGGGGCAGGCGGTTGCGCTGACCTTTCCTCCAGCACGGCAACTCCGGCGCAGCAAACCCACATGCTACGGCTCAAACCGCCTATCGACAGCTCGGGGTCTGAGACAGGCTGATGTGCTCTTCGGGTTTCGTCCCCTTGAAGCGCTGGTGACATCCATGCGAAACAATGATGGCTGCGCCTTTGAACGTGCCACACCGCGATGTGAATGGGCTCAGCCACGGCGGCGACGGAATGAACCACCCAGCGCGCTGGCCACCTGGGCCGGTATCGTGGGCGTGAGAAGGGGCGCAGATGACTCGCGAAACACTCAAACTGACTTCACCCCGTCAGAAAGTGTTCGATGTCTTGCGCGATGCGGGCCGCCCACTGAAACCCTATGACATTCTCCGCCAGCTGGACCAGCAAGGGACCCCAGCCCATCCGCCCACCATCTATCGGGCGCTGGACTTTCTCACCACCGCAGGGCTTGTTCATCGACTTGATTCTGCAGGTGCTTTCGTCGCGTGCAACCATGGTGCGCATGGCGCCACGGCGATGTTGCTGGTCTGCCAGACGTGCGGCGCTGTCGACGAGTGTGATGGCGCACCATTTCTGGCCGGTGTCCAGCATGAATCGGCGAAGCGCGGTTTCAAACCGGATTTGCGCATTCTCGAGATCCGCGGCTCCTGCCAGGCCTGCGCCACATGACCTGCCGTCGTGGCCTTTGGCGGGGCCGTGCGGCCCACATCAGCGGGTTCTTGCCCGCGAGCCAGCATAAGGACTTTTGATCGTGGCATTCTGGTTGCTCAAGACCGAGCCGGACGAGTTTAGCTGGACGGACCAAAGACAGCGTGGGGCATCAGGCGAAATCTGGACCGGTGTCCGCAACCACCAGGCGCGACAAGCGCTTGAGGCCATGCAGATCGGAGACAGGGCCATGTTCTACCATACCGGCAAGGAGCGCTCGCTGGTCGGGACTGTCACGATCGTTGAGCAGGCGTTCCCGGACCCGACCGATCCGGCCTGGCGCGCCGTCCGTGTTGCTGCGGCCACCGAATTCAGGCAGCCCCTGAGCCTTGCCGCCATCAGACAGGCTGGGCTGCCGTCGCTGGACGGTCTGGTTCTGCTCAAAAACCCGCGCCTGTCAGTCCAGTCCGTAACCGAGGCGGAATGGGACGTGTTGCTCGACCTTGCAGGTGGGGAGGTCCCGGTCGCAGGCGAATAGTTGAGCTGTCGCACCAGAGTCAGGGCGGATTTCGTGCACATGGAATCATCTGAACACATGAAATCTGCTCAAAATCAGGAGGCTGGTGGGCAACTTCGTTTCGAAGGAAACGAAACGCGCACTCAGGCGCCGAAGCGCCGATCACTCGGCGACAAAGCCTTTCCAGCGGCTCATATAGTCGACGAAAGCAGGGCCAAGACCTTCTGCGGCCAGCGTTTCTCTTGTGACCGGGAGCGCGCGGCTGGCAAAAGCGGAAGAGCCAAGCGTGCGGCGGGCGAAGTCGTGATGCAAAACCGCACCGCGCCCGATCATGGCAAAGTCGGCCCCTGCTGACAGGGCGGCTTCCAGCGTGGCGCTGCCCGAAATCCGGCCGGTTGCACCCAGTCTCGTGCCATGGCGCGGCAGATCCGAAAACCAGCCAAACAAGGTCCTGTCCTGCAAAGCGGGATCGACCGGTTGCTTGAATGTGTCCCAGAGCGACAGGTCCACATAGTCGAGGCATCCCTCGCACATCAGGTCGCCCACCAGCGTGCGCGTGGACATCGTATCGATCCCGAATCGCTCGGGTGACAGTCGCACCCCGATCTGAAAGTCGGGACGGGTGGATGCCCGCAAGCCGTCAATGATCGCCTTGAGAAACCGTGTCCGCCCGGTTGCGTCCCCGCCCCACCCGTCAGTGCGATGGTTGTTTTCGGCATCGAGAAACTGGCCGACCAGGTACCCATGGGCGCCGTGGATCTCCACGCCGTCGAAACCGGCCTCCTGGGCGCGGATCCCCGCGCTGACGAAGCCTTCCACCAAAACCTCGACCTCGCCAGTCGCAACGGCACGCGCCCCGGTTTCGGGATCGTCGAACGCACAGACAGGCTGGCCGCCAATCAATTCGGGCGGGCTTCTGCGCCCTGCATGGTGTAGCTGAACAGACGACACAGCCCCCGTTTCACGGATCGCGTCTGCCAGCCGCGCCAGGCCTGGCATGTGGGCCTGTGACCAGATGCCAAGCTGACCCGGAAAGCCCTGGCCGGTCGCAGACACATGCGCGGCACAGGTCATCACCAGGCCGAACCCGCCGTGCGCGCGCATGGTCAGCCAGCGATACTCATCGTCCGACAGGGTGCCGTCGGCATGGCTCTGCTGGTTTGTCAGCGGGGCCAGGGCAATCCTGTTCTTCCAGGCCGGGCCACGCAACAGGCTGAGCGGTGAAGCAGCTCTCAAAGTCGTGGCTCACCAAAGAACGCGGTCGCGTCTGCAATCAGCGCCGCCGCGCTGGCCGCCACGATCTTTCCCCCATCGACGCCTCGAGCCTGCGTGGGGTCGGATCCGATCCGGCCATCGGCAAACCGGGCGCGATAATCGGCTGCGTCGCGGATCGGGCCGTCTGGTGCAATCGCCGGGTCCAGAACCATCCGGCTCAAGGTTTCCCGGTCGGGATAGGCCCAGTAGGTGACTGCAACTTCGGACGCAGTTCCGTGACTGCCATGGCCCGTTGGCCAGGTGTCACGGCAGAGTTTCTCGATCCCGGGAAGCTGCCACCAATTGATCAACTTGTGAGCGAAGGGGGCAGCAGTTCCAGCCAGCGAATAAGGGGCATAGGTTTCTGCAAACCCCGCCTGGATCGTCGCGACATTACCACCATGACCATTGAGCCAGTACAGCCGGTCAAAGCCATGCCGGATCAGGCTGGCGGTCCAGTCGACAATGGTGGCGATCATCGTCGATGGTCGCAAGGTCATCGAACCAGGAAACCCGAGATGATGCTGGGCCATGCCGATCGAGAAAGTCGGCGCCAGCAACAGATCGCTCTGCTTTTCGGCCTGGTCGGCGATGATTTGCGGGCACAGCGCATCGGTTCCAATCAGGCCGGTGGGCCCATGTTGCTCGTGGCTGCCGATCGGGATGATGATTCCGGTGTTTCCAGCAGCGATCCGCGCGCCGATTTCCTGCCAGGTTGCAGTAGACAGGTGCATGGTGGGCCTCCTTGACGTTCCCGTCCGGCATAGGCTCCGGTCACATCATCCTGCAAGTGGTTCAGGTTCGGCGCGGCATGCGAAATGGCAGGAGCGCCTTGACCCAGCCCCTGCGCAACCGGTCGCCATCAAAGGTTTCGTGGACACCATCCACGACGGTACCATGAAGCCGGGTCGAGACATGGTTGCGACTGTAAAACGGGACATCCTCGAATCGCGCGACAGTCCGGGGGCGGAACCCCGGATCGCAGGGCAGGGATTGGTTCACCCCCCACATGGTGCGATCCATCGGCTGCCCGCTGGGGATCGACAGTGGCGACACCTCGCTATCTGCGCCGAACCGCAGATCCAGCTGCCGTGCCTCAGACCGGCGCGGCGTCATGCCATAGCTCACAATCGTCTCGCCACCGACATCAAACCGGCTCCAATTCCAGTGGCTGAAGCCATCTTCCAGCGGCTCGCTGCCCCGGTTGCTGTCGAGATAGGCACTGCCTCCCCACGCCAAATTCGGGTTGTCGAGGCAAACCTCGGCCCGTGCCAGCGGCGCGATAGGCTGCCAGACGTGACGCCCATCGCCTGTCAGATCGAACATGGTGGCAGGCCAGGCTCGCGGCCTCACGCGGATCGTGCCGCGCACGGGCAGGGGGACCGGGGCGCCCCGCTCGTCGAGATGGATCAGCAGACTGCCGTCATCCTGCCAGGCCAGCATACTGGGGCCGAGCTGGAAGCGAGTTTCAGAGTGCGCTGCATGCCTGGCCCCACGCTCGGTCATGGTCCAGCGTGCGCCGGGGCCGTAGAGGGCCACATTGATCGCGCCATGATTGGTCGGGTCCTTTCGACCGGACCACGCATAATAAGGGGAGAAAACGCTGCCTGTGAACGCGATCAGGGTCAGCCCATGGCGCCGGTCGTCGCTGAGGGCATCGAGATACCACCAGACATAGCCGCCCGGCGGTGGTGTGGTGTCAAAGCCCGGTCCTCGAGCAAGGCCTGGGCTGCGGTCCAGCCAGACAGACTGGCCATTGGCACCCCCGCACTTGGGTGCACTCCGCCGCCCGCCAGATAAAGGCCCGGAATCCGTGTTCTTGAGCCCGGTCGCAGAAACGGCGCCAGCGGCCCATGCGGTGCCCGGCCATAGATTGCCCCCCGCGAGCCGGGAAACAGATCCGCGAACGTCTGAGGTCCGCACACCACATGATTGTCCGGCGCGAGCATCAGATCCAGGCCGCAACGGGACAGTCGGGCCTCCAGCGCTGTCTGGCATCGGGCAATCTCCTGCTGGGAAAGGGGGGTATCGGCCGGGGCATTGACCAGCATCAGAAGGCGTTCAGGCGTGCCACTGGCCGGGGCGTTCGGCCCTTGCCGGTCTTGCGCGCACAGATAGACGGTCGGGTCTGCCGGCAGACGGCGCTCTTTGCGCAGGCTGGCAAACTCGCTTGCGTAGTCTTGGGAGAACAGGACTGTATGCCGCAACAGGGCCACACCGCCGACGGGCGCGTGAACCAGCCAGGTCAGCGCAGACAGGGAGCGTGTCGGTGGCTTCAGTCTCTGCCCGGCAACGGCCACTTCCTGGCCGAGCAAGCCGTCTGCCAGCGCGCAAGGGTCGCCATTGAAGACCACGGCGCCAGCCGGGACCTGTTCGCCGCTGGCCAGAACCACACCTGTCGCGCGCCCCGCCCCGGTTGTGATCCTGGCGACCGGCGTGTCACATCGAACATCAACGCCCGCATCAATCGCCAGTTGCTGAAGCGCTGCCGACAACCCAGCCATCCCGCCCTCAACACTCCAGACGCCATCCTGCTCCACATCGGCGATCAGCATCAGGGTCGATGCGGTCTCGAACGGGGAGCCTCCGCAATAGGTCGCAAATCTGGCAAACAGCTGGCGCATCCTCGGGTCTTTGAATTACCGGCCCAAATCCTGCGACATCGATTGGTCCGGTCTGGCGGCGATCAAGTCCATTGTTCCGCCAAGGCCCAGCCTGCGCGCCATGTCCAGCGGTGACGGTTTGGAGGCGGCCATGAAACTGTCGGCCATCGCCAGATGCAGTTTGCGCGCATCAGCGGAGAATTGAGCATACCCAGCCGCTTCAGCCGGGCCGAAAAATCTGCCCACTGCATCGCACGCCTGATTCCGGTCTGAAGGAAGGTCGAACATCTCTGCACTGTCCCAGGCGTGCCGGGCCAGAG
>JALOSP010000089.1 GCA_025458365.1 Hyphomonadaceae bacterium | reverse complement strand
GCGCAAATATCTGGACTTTGCCGCAGTTGCCGATGTCCAGTCGATCCTGCGTCAGATCCACGCCGTGCGGCGCAGCACCGATCTCGACAATCCGTCATTCGACGTGAAGCTTGGGCGCGGTGGTATCCGCGAGATCGAGTTTTTCGTGCAGACCCAGCAATTGATCCTTGGCGGGCGCGAGCCGGACTTGCGGACACCGCGCACGCTGGACGGTCTGGCCGCACTTGCCACAGCCGGGCGGATCGATGGCGCGACTGCTGCCGCACTGGCCGATGGATACACCTCCCTGCGCATGTTGGAACACCGGATCCAGATGCTCGACGACGAGCAGACCCATCTGTTGCCGTCTGACGAGGGTCGCAGGGCGAGGGTGGCAGCATTGTGCGGCCATAGCGATCTGGATGCGTTTGACAGGGTGGTGAAACTGCTGCGCGAGACCGTTCGCGAGCAGGTGCGCGACCTGTTTCCCGAAAGCCGCCCGCTGTCGGCGTCAGGCGGTTCGCTGGTGTTCACCGGGGTCGATGACGATCCTGAGACGCTTGCAACACTCGCCGGATACGGATTTTCCGACCCTTCAGCGGTTGCAGCGAGGTTTCGCGACTGGCATCGCGGCGTGGTGCGCGCCACCCGGGCCGAACGCTCCCGCGAGATTCTCACCCGCCTGACGCCGGGCTTGTTCGAAGCCTGGGCCGCGACCGGGGAGCCAGATCTGGCCTTCTCGCGGTTCGACACGTTCCTGTCGGGCATCCCGGCAGGCGTGCAAGTGCTTTCCCTTCTGGAGGCCCAGCCTGCAATCCTGCGCGATACCTGTGCCACGCTTGGTCTGTCGTCGCGTCTGGCGCTTCAACTGACGCGCCGTCCGGCCCTGCTGGATTCCATGCTGGGTCAGGCGTTCGACAGTGGTTTGAGCCTCGGCCAGACCAGCGCGATGCGCCACCGGTTCGATCAGGCGTTCGGGCTGGTGGACGGATTTGAAGGCGCGCTGGATGCCGCCCGGCGCGTACATCGCGAGGAGATGTTCAGGATCGGCCACCATGTGCTGCATGGTCGTGTGGATGCCGCTGAAGGCGGGCGGGCGTTCACGGGGCTGGCCGACGCCGCGCTGCAGTCGCTTCTGCCACTTGCGCTGGCCGATGTGGAGCGTGTGCATGGCAAGCTGGATGCGCGGATCGCCGTGCTGGGTTGGGGCAAGCTGGGCGGGCGCGAACTGTCGGCAGATTCCGATCTCGACATCATGATCGCTTATGATGTGGGCAAGGATGTGTTCGAAAGTGATGGCCCACGGCCACTGGCACCGCAGGTCTGGGTGACCCGGTTGACCCAGCGGCTGATCACCGCCCTGTCGGCCCAGACAGCCGAAGGCAGCCTGTACGAGGTGGACATGCAATTGCGCCCCTCTGGCAATGCCGGTCCGGTGGCGGTGCGGCTGTCTGCCTTGCAGCGCTATTACGCAGGTGAGGCGTGGACCTGGGAATTGCAGGCGCTGACCCGGCTTCGTCCGGTGGCAGGGGACACAGGTCTGGGTGACGCGATCATGGCGCTGGCGGCAGACACGCTGTCGCGGCCGCGGGCTGCACGACAGATTGTGGCTGACGTGGTGGCCATGCGGGCCCGGATGTCTGCCCACCAGAAGCCGCGCGGGCCGTTTGATATCAAGCGGCTGCCCGGCGGACTGATCGATCTCGAGTTCATCACGCAGGCCCATCTGATGCTGGCCAATGCAGCAGGTGCAGGCTTGCACCAACCGAATACAGGCGCCGCCTTGAACGCGCTGGCACAGGCCGGCGCACTTCCGGCTGAATCTGCGGCGCGGCTGGGGCATGTGACCCAGACCTACAACAGCCTGCGCCAGACCATGGCCGTGCTGGGTGACGCCGGGTTGGATCTGGACGCCGCCCCGGCAGGGATGCGCGGCGTGGTGGCCCGGGCCCTGGGTGAGCCGGACTTCGCCCGGGTCAGTGCCCATCTCGAAACGTGCAAGGCACATGTCGCCGCAGCCTGGGATGAGCTGGAACGGCGGGCGCTGCACGCAAGCGCGACGGAAACCGGATGACCCGCCGTTCAACAGGCACAATACCGAACGCCGCCTGCCGCCTGGCAGGGCCTGGCACCTGTCCTGGAGTATGAACTGATGCTGACGACACGATTTCTCGGCGCCGCCGTCGTGGCCCTGATTGCGGTCCCGGCCCTGGCCCAGCCTGCACCGGGCGCACCACCGCCGCGCGCCAATCCTTTCGATCAGATCGATACCAATCGTGATGGCATCATCACGCGCGAGGAAGCCGCTGCTGCGCGCGCTGCCATGTTTGACCGCCTCGATTCCAATCGTGATGGCTCCCTCACGCGTGACGAGATGCGCGCTGGCCGTCAGGTGTCAGAGCGGCGGACCCGGCGAGGGCCGGGTGGCGACAGGCCCGGCGGCCCACCCAATGCAGACGCCAACGGCGACGGGATTGTGACGCGCGCCGAATGGGATGCACGGGCCACTGCTGCCAGTCAGGCTGCAAGCCAGCGGGCCGGTGAAGCCTTTGCCCGTCTGGACACCAATCGCGACGGCCAACTGACGGGTGCCGAGTTAGAGGCTGGCCGGTCTGCACGCGGTGAGCTTCGGATGGAGCGGCGTGAGGCGCGCGCAGGACGCAGCGGCGGGCCGGGCGAAGGCCAGGTCCGCGTGCAGCGGATCGATACCAACAATGACGGACTGATCAGCCGGGCCGAATGGATGGCGGTGCCCGACGTGATGCATCAGCGGGCTGATGCGAACAATGACGGGCAGGTCACCCGTGCAGAGGCCGAAGCGGCCTGGCGCCGTGGTGTTCGCCCGCCCGCCGGCCAGCGTTGAGGTCCTGCCCTTGGCGCAGGCGTTCGTCCTTGATCCCCATGCACAACTGCTGAAGCGCGCGGCCAAGGGTGACCGGGCGGCCGCTGGTGCGCTGGTGGCAGCCGTCAGCCCCAGGCTCTGGCGGCTGGCCTGGCGCATGCTGCGTGACCAGACCGAAGCCGAGGATGTGGTGCAGGAAGCGCTGATCCGGCTCTGGTCGCGGCTGGCCCGATGGCGGTTCGGCGAGGCGCGGGTCGAAACCTGGCTCTATCGGGTCACGACGAACCTGTGTCTTGACCGGCTGCGCAAATCCGGCCGGTTTGTCGATGAAGATGCCGCGCCCGAGGGTGCTGATCCATCGGCCTGCGCGGAAACCGTGCTGATCGCTGAAGAGGCTCGCACCCTGGTTGATGCCGCGATTACTGCTTTGCCAGACCGGCAGCGGGCGGCGATCCTGCTGTCGCACTTTGAAGGCTTGGCCGCCGCTCAGGTGGGTGAGGTGCTGGACTGCAGTGTCGAGGCCGTCGAATCCCTGCTGTCACGCGCCCGACGGGCATTGCGCGCCAGCCTTGAACCGCAACGCGAGGCGCTGGGCGCCCTGATTGATCTGGAGATGGTGGCATGAACGCCTCGGAAGACCCGCACGCAGAATCCCTGCGCATCCTGGACCTCGCTGGCGATCCACCGCCGGTGCCGCTCGCCCGGATCGAGGCGGCTGCCCTTGCCGGTTTTGAGGAGGCTTTCCCAAAACAAGCCAAGGCGGGCTGGGTGGTCTGGGCCAGCGGTATTGCTGCTGCCGTGGTGCTGGCGATTGCCGTGCCGCTGGTGCTGGATGCCGTTCCGGCAGGTCCGGTGGCCGTCGAGCAGCCAGCGACTGCCGAGCAGCTTGATGACGCTGACGCTTTTGCTGCGGCAATGCTGGGCTATAGCGAGGCAGAAGCGAGCGATGTGAACGCTGCTGTGGAGGATGTGCTGGAAGCGCTGTGAGGCGGATGGCCGCTATCGCTTCGCCAGCCCTGCGAACATCAGCTCCAGCACGCCTTCAAGTTCGCGCCGGAGCATCGTGAGATCATTGCAGTTCCACAATTGCGGGTAGCGGAACTTCATCACCATGCATTGCATCATCTCGGCCACATAATCGAGATCGTCATGCGGGTGCAGAGTGCCTTCGGCGATCCCGTCTTCAAGCATGCGGCACAGATAACCGCGTTCGATCTTCAGGCGCCGGTTGGCGAATTCCGGACGCTCCATCGTGATCGCCTGGGCGATCTCGAACACTTTGCGACTTTCGGCGATCATCGTGAACGTATGGTCCAGCATGACCTTGAAAAACTCTTCGAGCCGTGCCCGTGCCGATTGGCCGTTGCTGACAATCGCCTCGCACATGGCGTCTTCGGCAGCCTCGTGTGACATCGCGATTTCGGTCGCGATATCCAGCTTGGAGGCGAAGAACCTGTAGAGATTGCCGGTGGACATGTTCAGATCGCGGGCGATCTCTGCCATGGTGGTCTTGGCATAGCCATAGTGCATGAAGCGAGCGCTCGCCGCTTCCAGAATCTGGCGGCTTGTGGCTTCACGGAGGGCGATCTTGTGTTCCATCAGGATAGTCTATCGCGTAAGGAATGAACGATCAATGCACCATTCACTTTCTTTGGCAGGCGGGAGATGCGGGCGATGAGCCGAATGCATCTGGGGGTGCTCGGTGCTGGCGCCTGGGGCACCGCACTGGCTGCGGCCGCTGCCAAGGCCGGGTGCCGGGTCACGCTGCAGGCCCGGGAGGACGAGGTGGTCACGGCCATCAATACCCGTCACGAGAACAGCATGTTCCTGCCCGGTCAGACCTTGCCTGAAGCCGTCACGGCGACCGGGGAAATGGCGGCACTGGCCGGGTGCGATGCCATTCTGGCTGTGCCGCCCGCCCAGCACATGCGCTCGGGCCTGCGTTCCCTGGCACCGTACCTTCGGGCGGGTACGCCTGTGGTCCTGTGTTCGAAAGGGGTCGAGCGTGACAGTCTGGACCTGATGACCGAAGTCCTCGCTCAGGAATTGCCTGATGCGGTGCCTGCGGTCCTCTCCGGCCCGTCCTTTGCCCGCGACGTGGTGATCGGCCTGCCAACGGCGGTGACCCTGGCCTGTGGGGATGACGCTGCCGGGGCGATGATCGCTGCCATGCTCGCCGGGCCCAAGTTCCGGCCTTATCTCAGCGATGATCTCCTCGGCGCCGAAATTGGCGGCGCTGTGAAGAACGTGCTCGCCATCGCCTGTGGCATGGCCGAGGGGCGAGGGCTGGGTGAGAGTGCACGCTCGGCCCTGATCACCCGCGGCTTTGCCGAAATGACCCGGCTGGGCGTCACCATGGGTGCACAGGCCCAGACCCTGGCAGGCCTGTGCGGGCTGGGCGACCTGGTGCTGACCTGTTCGTCGACCACGTCGCGCAACTTTTCGCTGGGGGTGGCACTGGGCAAGGGCATGTCACTGGAGGAGGCTCTGTCAGGCAAGCTCAGTGTGGCCGAAGGTGCCCAGACCGCTCCCGCGCTGGTCCGGCTGGCGGCCCGGCACGGTGTGGACATGCCAATCAGTGCTGCCGTGCACGCCATTATCGACGGCCAGATTGCGGTCGGTGCCGCGATCGAGGCGTTGATGACCCGACCCTTGAGAAGCGAGTTCTGACCATGCCCCATTTCGTCCTCCATTGTCTCGACCATCCCGGCATGCTCGAGGTGCGCATGGCAACACGGCCAGCCCACCTGGAGTATGTGAAGGCCCACGGTGCGCTGGTCGCCCTGGCCGGACCTTTGCTGGACGCAGACGGGGCGCTGTGCGGATCGTGCTTCGTGCTCGACGCGCCAGACCGGGATGCGGTCGACGCGTTCGTGGCGGGTGACCCCTATGTGGCGGCCGGGCTGTTCGGCAGCGTGACGGTCCACGTGTTCAAGCCGGTGATCGGAGACTGGGCGCCCGTGTGAGGCGAATGGGAACCCTATCCCCGCGCAGTGGGGCTTGGAGCAATGCTCCAAGGGCAGGGTGAGGGGAGAAGGGCATTTCCACCACTGCAACCGGCGCACCAACATTACGAAAAGTTGGTTTGCAAATGACGCGGCCTGTCGCATTGAAAGCGCATGACCAAGCCTCTGCTGCGCACCGCCGCCACCGCCCTCGCCCTGATCTGCATGCCGCTGTCGGGGGCCGTCCAGGCCCAGACGGCGCCAGCTGCCAGCTCTGTCACATCCCGCACCGTCGGGCCGCTGGTGATGCAGAACATCCCCGAAACCCCGCCAGCGATTGCTGCCCGGCTCAACCAATATGTGAATACACGCTCTGCCGGGTTCTCCGGCTTCACGCGAGGCTGTCAGTGGCGCGGCGATGCGCCCGCGCACAAACAGTTTCATCTTCACCAAGGATACCGGCGGCGACGAGCTGTTCCAGCTGTTCCTGCGCAATCGCGACACCGGATTGACCACCCAACTCAGCGAGCCTGGCACCCGAAATGGCAGCGCCACGTTCTCCGATGATGGCAAGCTGATCGCCTGGACCGTGACCCGGTCCGGTACGGCCACCCGTCAGACTGTGGTTGCCAATCCCGATGATCCGTCGTCGCGCCGGGTGGTGCACACCGGTGACGGTGGCTGGGGCGTGGCCGATATCTCGCCGGATGGCACCAGGCTGTTGATGGCGCGTTATGTGTCGGTGACCGAATCGACCCTGCATGTGGTGGACATCGCCACCGGCACAGTCACGCAAGTCACGCCGGAGTTGAAAGTCTCTTACGGCGGTGGATCGTTTGACCGGACCGGCCGGTCGATCTTCACGGTCAGTGACGAGCGTGGCGAATTTGCCTCGCTGGTGAAGATCGATCTGGCCACCAATGCCCGGACCTGGCTGACCGCAGGCGCCAATTGGGACGTGGAAGGCTTTTCCATGT
>JALOSP010000088.1 GCA_025458365.1 Hyphomonadaceae bacterium | reverse complement strand
GCCTGCCCAGACCGCCACCGGCGCCGGTCACAATGGCCACCTGGCCGTCAAAGCGGATGTCTGTCATGGCGGTGCTCCTTGAGTGTGTGCGGTGTCGCCCGGCATTGTCCCGGCCCACCATCATCAATCTTTGCCCGCGTCTTGGAAGTCAGCCGCCAGCACGTCAAGCGGCGAGGGCAGGGATGGTGGTGGGTGCTGGGCCCCTGCCACTTTCCCCGCCCGCCCACTGGACGCTAAGGCAGGATGGTGCTTGTTTCGCGCCGCGTGGAAGGCGGGCGCCGGCTTTCGCGGGAATCACAAAGGAAATGTTTGCGATGAAGATGCCGTCTGACGCCCCGACCACTGGCCAGTGCGCCTGGTTTGGCCTTGCTGCTGTTGCGATGATCGGTCTTGCCCCGCTGTCGGCGAAGGCAGAAGAGGGCATGTGGACGTTCGAGAACTTCCCGACCGCCCGCGCACAGGCCGATCTGGGCTGGGCGCCGGATGCAGGCTGGCTGCAGCGGGTGCAGAGTTCGGCTGTTCGGCTCAGCAGCGGCTGTTCGGCCTCGTTCGTATCAGGTTCGGGACTCGTGCTGACCAATTGGCATTGCGTGTCCGATTGTGTGGCTTCGCTGTCCAGTGCTCGCAATGATCTGGCCGCCAAGGGCTTTCTGGCCCGGACATTGGCCGAGGAAAAGACCTGTCCGGGCGTGTCCGGCGATGTGTTGTTGAGCACGGCGGACGTCACCGCGCGGGTCAATGCCGCGTTGGACGGGGTGAGCCCGGCGGAGCGTGCCACCGCGCGGGCCAATGTGATCAGTGCAATTGAAGAAGAGGCGTGCACTGGCAAGGATAACCAGAAGTATCGCTGTGACGTGGTCAGCCTGTATCGTGGCGGGCGCTATTCGCTCTACACCTACCGGACCTACAAGGACATGCGCCTGTCGTTTGCGCCGGAAACCGCGGCGGGCTTCTTTGGCGGCGACCCGGACAATTTCAACTTCCCGCGCTTTGCCCTTGATGCAGCCTTCCTGCGCGCTTGGGAGGATGGCAGGCCTGTCACCCCGGTGACCCATTTGCCATGGTCCACCACAGTGCCCGCACAGGGCGATCCGGTGCTGGTGGCGGGCAATCCCGGTTCCACCCAGCGCCTGTTGACCGTGCGCCAGCTGGCCTTCACCCGGGACTGGCTGCTGCCAACGCGGCAATTGGTGCGGTCCGAATTGCGTGGCATGATTGCCCAATACCGCAGCTTGGGCCGCGAGCAGCGTCGCAGCGGGGAAGCGGCATCCTTCGGCATCGAGAACAGCTGGAAAGCCCAGAACGGCCAGATGCGAGCCCTCATGGACCCGGAGTTCTTTGCCATCAAGCAGCGTGAAGAGGCTGACTTGCGCGCCCGCGTGGCCGCCGATCCAGAGCTGGCCGCTGAAATCGGTGATCCATGGGCCGACATCGAAGCGATCCTCGTGCGCCAGCAGGCCTTGTTCTACCGGCACGATTTCCTAGAAGCCCGCGCCGGATCGATTTCCGAACTTTATGGCGTGGCCCGCCAGATCGTGCGGATGGCGGCTGAGGCCGAAAAGCCCGCCGCCCAGCGCATCCCCGGATATTCGGACACCGCCATGCGCTCTGCCCGGACCCGGCTACTCGAAGTCACCCCTGTGTATCGTGATCTGGAGCGGATCGGGCTGACGCTCTGGCTCACCAAGGCGCAGGAATATCTGGGCGCTGATGATCCTGCGGTGCGCACGCTGCTGGGCAATGTCAGTGCAGTGGAGCAGGCAACGCGGCTGGCCACCGGCACCCGCCTGAACGAGGCGCGCGTGCGCCGGGCGCTGCTGGATGGTGGTCAGGCTGCCGTACTGGCCAGCACCGATCCGATGATCCGTTTCGTTCTGGCCAATGATGCTGCTGCCCGTGAGATTGCCGCCCAGTGGCGCCGCGAAGTGGTTGGCCCCACCGATGCAGCCGCCCAGAAGATCGCGACCGCCCGCTTCCGCGTTTATGGCGACGCGCTCTATCCCGATGCCACCTTCACCCTGCGCCTGTCCTATGGCCGCGCCATGGGGTGGAGTGCGCAAGGCCAGGATGTGCCTTATGTGACCACCATCGGTGGTCTGTTTCAGCGGGCAACAGGGGCCTATCCGTTCAATCTGGCGCCGTCGTGGGCCAGTGCGCGGGGCAGGCTTGATCCGGTCACGCCGTTCAACATCGTCAGCACAAACGACATCATCGGCGGCAATTCCGGCTCGCCGCTGATCAATCGCAATGGCGAGGTTGTTGGCGCGGTGTTTGATGGCAATATCCACTCGCTCGGCGGCGATTTCGCCTATGACGGACGCACCAACCGGTCGGTGTCTGTCACCACGGCTGCCATCACCGAGGCGCTGCGCCATGTCTATGGGGCTGACCATCTGGTCACCGAACTGGCCGCGCGCTGATCGCTGGCGGGCTGGCGGGCAGGGGCGGGGCTTCCGCCTTCGCCCGTGCGACGCTATCTAGCGCTCACCGAAGTTGCCGCACGCAGCGCGAAGGAGACGGTCGTCGATGCCAGTCGTGGGGATGTTGTTTACCTTCATCGTGACCGTGGTCGGGATCACGGCATGGGCGGCGGTGGCCATTGTGCGCACCGTTTTCGGGCCGAAAGCCAAAGCCGGGATGCCGAATCCGGACCCAAAACTCGAAGCTGCGCGGCGCAAGTTTGATGATGAACTCAAACAGTTGAAGGCCGAGGCTGACGCCCGGCGGAAGAAGGGCGCTGCCCGCAAGACCGCCTGGACCCTTGGTGCGGTAGGTGCAGGCCTGATGGCCTTCGGCCTGATGATGCAGCTGGATCTGTTTCCGTTGATCGGGATCGGGTCGGGTTTGCTGGTCGGTGCGCTGGTGGCCTGGCTGGGCACCATGGTGAACGAGCGGATCGATACGCGCGACACTGGCACCCGACCGGCCATCCCTGTGCCGTCGCGTACAGCGATCGCAGCGCCACAGGCACAAGTGCAAGGGCTGCCGTCTGGCCGGGCCGAACTGGTGCAAAGGGTGCTGGCCGAGGCGGCAGAGGCCTTGCAAAAGCTGGATGCCACCGTGCCGCGCCTGCGGCTGGCCGACAGTGTTGCGCACGTTGCCCAGATCGTGGCCAGTGGCAACCGGCTGATGAAGGCGGTGGCTGACAATCCCGAACAGATGGCCACCGCGCAGCGCGTGTTCACTTACTATTGCCCGGAAACGGTGAAGGTTGCCGAAGGTCTGGTGGCACTGGAAGGGTCACCCCGCCCGGACCTGGAACGCATCCAGGCCACCCAGACGGTGTTGAAGAAGCTTGCTGCTTTGTTCGACAAGACCGAGCTGGAATTGCGCCAGGGCGATGCACAGGCGCTGGATATCGATGTGCGCCTGCTCGACCAGTCGCTGGAGGCCGATCTCAAGCTGATCAACTGACACCCGGCCTGCCGCACAGGCCGTCTCGCCAGTCGCTGGTGACACTGCTAGAGCACGCGGCAGTATCATCCCTGCCTGATCTGGAAAACTTTGATGAAAGTCCGCTTCGCCCCGTCTCCCACCGGCAAATTGCATGTGGGCAATATTCGCACAGCGCTGATGAACTGGTTGTTCGTGCGCAAGCATGGCGGCAAATTCCTGCTGCGGATCGACGATACAGACCATGCCCGGTCGACCAAGGTGTTCGAAGAGGGCATCTACGCCGACCTCGCCTGGCTCGGACTCAACTGGGACGAGACCGCCCGCCAGAGTGACCGTGACGCGATCTATCAGGCCGCCGCCGACAGGCTGAAAGCCGATGGCTTCCTCTATCCGTGCTATGAGACCAGCGACGATCTGGATCGCAAGGCCAAGATCGCCCGCTCTCGCGGCCTGCCACCGATCTATGATCGTGCGGCCTTGAAGCTGACCGACGCCGAGAGAGCCGCGTTCGAAGCCGAAGGCCGCAAGCCGCACTGGCGCTTCAAGTTGACGGGCCAGCGCCGTGTCTGGACCGATCTTGTGCGCGGCGAACAGCCGGTGGAAACCGGTTCGATGTCCGATCCTGTGCTGATCCGGGCCGATGGCAGCTTCCTCTACACCCTGCCGTCGGTGGTCGATGACGTGGATCTGGGCGTGACCCACATCGTGCGCGGCGAAGACCATGTGACCAATTCAGGCGCCCAGATCGAGATTTTCCTGGCCTTGGGTGCCACGCCGCCTGCATTGGGGCACTTCCCCTTGCTGGTGGGTGCCGATGGCGAGGCGCTGTCGAAGCGGATCGGCTCGCTGTCGGTGGACATGCTGCGCGACGAGGGGATCGACCCGCGCGCAGTCAATGCGGTCCTGGCCAGGATCGGCACGTCAGACCCGATCGAAGTGGTCCAGTCGATGGACACCCTGATCGAGAGCTTCGACTTCGCCAAGGTTGGCCGGGCACCGGCCCGGTTCGATGTTGAGGATGTGCGCCGCGTCGATGCGCAATTGCTGCATGGCGCAGATTACAGCTCTGTGCAGGACAAGCTGGTGGCGCTCGATGCCGATTTGGGTGAGGATTTCTGGCTCGCGGTGCGGGCCAATCTTGCCAGTCTGGACGATGTGAAGGCCTATGCCCAGGTGGTGCGTGGCCCGGTCACGCCGGTGATCGAGGATCCAGCGTTCGCCGCCACCGCAGCCGCCCTGGTGCCTGACGGGCCGCTGACAGGCGAAAGCTGGCAGGCCTTTGTGGCTGCGGTCAAGGACGCGACCGGGGCCAAGGGCAAGGCCCTGTTCATGCCGCTACGACAAGCGCTGACCGGCATGGGCCACGGGCCCGAAATGGGGCCGCTGTTTGCCTTGATCGGGGCCGACAAGGCCCGCGCGCGGCTGAAGGGCGAGGCCGTCTGACGTCGCAGCCGCGCAGTGCCAATGGCCCTCAGGCAGCCGCCAGAAACCTGTCAAGTGCCTCGGTTTCTGGCCCGCTATGGCCTGCGAGCTGGCTGTCGAGCCACGCCGTCTCGACCGCGTCCAGGCTGCCGGGGCTGCGACCTTGATGCAGGACATGACTTGCCATGCAGCCGGCAAACACATTGGTCCAGCTGACGTGCTTGCTGGCTGGATCGCAGGCCCGGTTGATGGCGATGATCATTTCGGCTTCCTGACGGGTGACGGCCACGCCAGCCTCGCTGGCAGGCCCCATGGCCAGCGCACGCACGAGGGCCGCTTCGGCTTCGGTGATCACCCGGTCAGCCTGGACTGTTGCGGCAAGGGCTTGCCAGGCAAAACTGCGAAGGGCGGCTGGATAGGTCACAGCATGCGAGAACAGGCGGGCCAGCAGCCGCATCTCCACAGCATCGAGCAACAGACCGTTGGCCCCCAGTGATGTCACCAGCACATCTGCCGATTGAGCTGAAACACCCAGCCGGGCCGACGCTTCAACCCAGGTCTCGCCATCAGGGCTCGGGCCGGTCCGTCCCAGCCCGAACGACCGACCGACTTTGGCCAGCACATCGGCCCAGTCGGCGGACAACTCGCCTGCCTCCAGTTCGGGCACCTCATGGGAAAGCGCGAAATAGCTGGTCAGCGCTTCGACGAAGAGATCATCCCAACCGTCTTCACCTGTCACGGGCGCGCCTGTGCGATGCAGATCCATCAAACGCGCCGCTTCGGATGTGGCGATCACCCCATCGCGCATGATGGCCGCGCGCAGATCATCCACCTGCGAGGCGCTGGATGCAGCGCTTTCCGTCGCTTGGGATTCGACAGCATCAAGTGCGCGGGACAGCCAGTCAGACATGCGAAACTCCAATCGTGTGCCCGGACTGAACCACAAATTGGTTGCTCGAAGCTGAAACGGGCCGTCACACACTGGTGCGCTGGCTTGGCACCCTGCTTACCCGCTCTGGAATGCAGCAACGATCAAGGCCGCCTGTTGCTTCAAGTCAGCCTCGACTGCCATTGGCGCATTTCCGTGGCCGTGCATCGCCACCCCGGCGTGGCGGGGGATGATGTGGAAGTGCAGATGAAACACGGTCTGCCCGCCAGCCGTGCCATTGAATTGCAGGATGCTCAAACCGTCTGCCCCCAGCCCCACGTGCACGGCCCGCGCCACGGTTTGCACGGCACTCATGTAGGGACCGAAGAGGTCTGGGGGAAAGTCGAGAATGTTGGTCGCTTCGGCCTTGGGGATCACCAGCGTGTGGCCGGGCGTTTGCGGAAACAGATCGAGGAAGGCGAGCGCATGGTCGTTCTCATAGACCTTGTGGCACGGCAACTCACCGCGCAGGATGCGGGCAAAGATGTTGCTGGTATCATAGGGGTCATGCAGGGTCATGGCCGAAGTCGCTCCGGGCTGTTGGGTTGGTGCGCCAAGGGGTGCGCGATT
>JALOSP010000087.1 GCA_025458365.1 Hyphomonadaceae bacterium | reverse complement strand
GCCGGTCTGTTCTTCGCGCTCACGCTGCAACCGTGTGGCCTCGAACCCGTCCAGTTCCGGCATCGAACCGTCCATGAGCACCAGATCGAAGCCCTCCCGGCCCATCTGTTCCAGCGCATCGCGACCGTCCACCGCTGTTGCCGCCGTGATCCCGAACCGGGAAAGCGCCTCCAGAGCCACTTCGCGATTGACCTCTGAATCATCAGCCACCAGCACGCGTGCATCCGGCCAGAGCGTCGCCACTCTGGCGGGTCGATCAGTGCCCGGTCCCTGCAACACCTGGTCGAGCGCCCGGCCTTCCAGCACAGCAGCGATCAAGGCGTCCACGTCGCGATGCCGTGCAGGACGCAGCAGCAAGCCTGCGGCCCTGCCCTGCTGGACCCACTGATCGCCTTCGCCATCGTCAGCGTCCGCGAGCAGCACCAACCTGCCTGCCTCGACCGCAGGGGCATCAGCACGCGCGGCCCGATCCATGATGCAAAGATCGGCTGCTTGCGCCGCGGCAATGGCAAACCCGGCGGCGATGAACCGCTGCTCCAAAGCGTGGGCCTCAGCCGGAGCATGGACCTGGACGCAGACGCTGCGGTTATGGCCTGCATAAGCTATGGATGGACCGCAATACGATGTGTCGGCAATGACGGGGATCCGGACATGAAACTGCGATCCCCTGCCCTGTTCACTGGTGACGCCAATGGCGCCACCCATGGCCTGCACCAGCTTGCGGGCAATCGACAGGCCAAGGCCAGTGCCACCAAATTTGCGGGTTGTGGACTGATCTTCCTGGGAGAAGGCGGTGAAGATCGTTTTCACCTTGTCAGGCGCGATGCCGATGCCGCTGTCCACCACCACGATCCGGGCGTGCCCGGCCAGTGTGTCTGGTTCGATCCGCACCAGCACATGGCCTTCGCGGGTGAACTTCAAGGCATTCGACACAAGATTGGTCACCACCTGACCCAGCCGGATCGGGTCAGCCAGGGCAATGCGCGGCGCGGCGGGATTGGCAAGCGCGACCAGTTCGACCTGTTGGTCGCGGGCCTTGGCGGCAAACAGGCCGATCGTGTCATCGACCAGATCGAGCAGATCGACCGGCAGGCTTTCCACATCCATCTTGCCCGCTTCGATCTTGGAGAAGTCGAGAATATCGTTGATCACGGCAAGCAGTGTGCGGCCTGAACGCACGATGGTCCCCACATGGCGGCGGGCCTTGGCTGGCAGGTTTTCGCCTTCCAGCAATTCGGCTGTGACCAGCACCCCGTTCATGGGCGTGCGGATCTCGTGGCTCATGGTCGCAAGGAAAGCCGACTTGGCCTGATTGGCGGCTTCAGCAGCATCAGCGGCAGACAGATAGTCAGCGGTGCGGGCTGCAACCTCGGCCTCCAGACCCTTCATCTGGGCGTCAATCCGGGCGTCGCGGGCGTCAATTGCATCCAGCATGGCGTTGAAGCCATGTACCAGATCGCCAACCTCATCGCGGCTGCTGCCAGCCACGCGGGTCTTGAAATCGCCGGTTGCCGTGATGGCCGCCACCGAACTGGTCAGATCCAGCAGAGGCCGGGTCATGGCGGTTTGAACCCGGCGGGCCACCATCAATGCCGCCACCATGGCCAGCAAGGCCAGCCCGAAGACGCCCGCCAGCACTTGCAGCACATCTGCCAGATACCCGTCGGCCTGATGCACGATGCTGACTGTGCCAATGATCCTTGTGCCGCGGCGCATGTCGGCAGTCACCTCCACATGGCGGGTGGTCAGGAGCGCAACCAGATCAGGGGCCTGATCGCTTGTATTCAAACTGACGTCCGAGCGCAGGATCGCGCCGGTACCGGTCTCGGCCAGCATCCGCCCGTCCGGGAGGCGCACATTGGCATAGACCACGCCGGGCGTTCGCGCGACCGCCGCGATCGCGCCAAACGCGTCGCCCGCGTTGCTTTGATCTGCCGCACGCGCCGCACTGGTAGCCAGGACGTCGGCTGCGGTCTTCATGGCCGTCCAAAACAGCACGGACCCCAGCACAAGCACCTGAAGCCGGACAAGAATCGACGTGCGCGCGATGGCAACCGGCGCCTTGCTGCCTGTGGTCTGCTGTGAACGCCGGAAATGGTTCATGCAATCGACTGTGAAAAGCGCCGCCTAATGGCAGGTTAAGGCTGAAAGTTGCCGGTTTCTTTGGCTGTGCCTGGCCTGTGCCGTCATCGCGCAAATGTTCAAGCTTGATTCAATGAAGATTAAAGACTGCGTGATACCGGAAAGTACGCAAGTTATCCCACAGGCGGCGTTCGGGACAGGGCATCCGTGAGATCCGGAAGACACTTCAAACGCGGAAACGTTGCGTTGACCGCTGCTGTGCTGGCGGTTCCAATGATGGCGATGGCTGGCATCGGCGTGGACCTGACGTCGATTTCGCGCCAGAAATCCCTGTTGCAGGCCGCTGCCGACGCCGGTGCTCTGGCTGGCGCCAAGGAAGGGTCCGTCGCGTTCCGCGGCGCTGACGGGGTTCAGCAGACCGCCCTTACAGTCGCGCAGAACAATCTCGGTCCGACCGCGGACAAGATCGGCGCCCGGTTTGCCGCGTCGGTGGACGCGACCGGGTCAAACGTCACAGTGACCGGCACCGCGCAATACACATCATTGCTGTTCGGGCTCAGGCAGACCTTGATCGAAGTCAGTGCCACAGCACAGACCCTTCAGCAGATGCCATTGTGTGTCCTGCAGACCAACATCGACAACTCGTCGGGGATCAAGGTATCTGATCGCGCACGGGTTCAGGCGCCTGGATGTCTTGTCCACGCGAACACCAATATCGAAGCTGCCGACAGAAGCCAGATCGATGCCGGAACCATCCAGGTGGTCGGTGACGCAAGGGGCGCGCTTTATCCATCGCCCAACATCGGTGCACTGGCCATCCCCGACCCGTTCACCGGTCTGGACCTGACCTATACCCATGTCTGCCCGCAGAACCAGCCGGACGTGGTACACACCGGCAATGTCCGCCTGCAGCTGGCGCCAGGCTATCACTGCGGCAAGATTGTCGTGAAGGGCAATGCAGAGATCGAGTTCCTGCCGGGCGAACACTATTTCCTTGGCAGTCTGGACTTCAAAGGCAGCACCCGTCTGACTGGCGACGATGTTGTCCTGATCTTTGACAACGACGACAGTTTCATTCTGGGGGAGAATGCCCAGGTCCGCCTGCGCGGGCGCCGGTCCGGGCGGTTTGCGGGCTTTGTGATTGCGACGACCCACGCCAACACGAACACGTTCACAATTTCCGCCACTCGCGTCCGCGAATTGCTGGGTACAATCTACATTCCCAGCGCGGAGCTTGAAATCACTGGTCGTTCGTCGGTCGCCGAGGAGTCCGCCTGGAGCGTGATTGTCGCCAGCACGCTGACCATGAAAGAATCGCCCACGCTGGTGATCAATCGCAATTATACGGCGTCCAATGTGCCGGTTCCCAACGGCGTCGGCCCGTCCGACGGCGCGCCGAGGCTCGTCGACTGATGCCAAAGGATCCCGGTTCCCCGGCGCGCGTTCGGATCCTCGTGGCAGACGATGACCCGATCTTGCGGGAATTTGCGATCACCCACCTTTCGACTGCAGAGATCGAAGTCCTGGTCGCAGCCAATGGGGCACAAGCCTTGAGCCTGTTGCATCAGCATGCCTGTGACATCGCACTGGTTGACCTGGATATGCCGGTGATGAACGGCTTTGAGTTGATCGGCGCAATCCGGGCCGACATCGGCTTGCAGCATCTGCCGGTCGTCGTCATCACAGGGCGCGAGGATATGGTCGCCATCGACGAGGCGTTCTCGTCTGGCGCCACCAGCTTTGTGGTCAAGCCATTGAACTGGCAATTGCTGGGTCATCAGGTGGCGTACGTGCTGCGCAATGCGCAAACCGAACAGCATTTGCGGACCACGCGCGATCTGCTTCACGCGTCGGATGCCCGAAAGAACGACGTTCTGCGGCTGATGCGGCATGAGTTCTACACGCCGTTGAATGCGATCACGGGTTTCTCCAAGCTGATCACCGAAACCTCTGCGGATCCGGATACACGTGATCGCGCCAGCGAGGTGCTGGCAGCTGCCGCAAGACTCAAACAATTGAGTGACGATCTGTTTGCGGCATCGGCAGCAGTCTCGGGCGACATCCAGCCTGTGGCGTCCCGTTTCGCGCCGGGCGATGTGCTGGACTCCGCATCACAGGCAGCGCTGCAGGATACGGGGGCCGACCCGTCGCGCTTGCGGATCCTTGACAGGACCGGCGGCGTTCCGGTCTCGACCGGCTTCCAAAGCCTGAAACTCGCGCTGCGCAACCTGTTGCGCAATGCCCTGACCCACGGAAGACCCGAAACTGATGGCCCGCCGGTCTTGCTGGTTGCAAACCTCGAGGTGCGTTCGGGGAGTTTGCTCCTGGCCGTGCTGGATGACGGGCCCGGCATGCCGCAAGCGATGATCGACGCATCCCGGCAGGCCTTCACCCAGGCCGAAACCGCTCTGACCCGGACGACGGGCGGCCTTGGTTTGGGCATCGCCATCACCCAGGCTCACGTTACCGCACTGGGCGGCCAGCTTGATTTCGCCCCACGTGGCAGTGCTGGCGGCTTGATTGCAACGATTATCCTGCCCGGGATCATGGAAGATGCCGGGCAAGATCACACCACCTTGCCGACCCTGTCGGCTGCTTGATCTCGACCTTTTGACACGCTGGACCCCGGCCGGGCGTCGCGGAGCCGCCTTGCGCCGTGACCGAAACAGGGAAAGCTCTCATGCAGCATAACTGACGGAGACGGAGGGTTCCCAAGAAAATAATTTCTCTTTTAATTCTGATACTTTTGCGCCGAAGTGCCAATCTGTACCCACATTTGTACCCATATTTCTGATTTGAAATAACTGCAGAAAGTTAGGGAATTTGCAGTTCGTGGCGGCAGGTTTCTGACGGTTTCGAGCGGTCCGATCAGACACTGAAGACCGGCTGCCACCCTTTTCGATCATTCTAGATCCAAACTCGATCGAGGCCTGATCCGCCTCTCACGCCGCAGCAGAAAGCGGACGCGCCCTGGCGATGCGCTCGGCTTCCTTTGGCGAATTGATTGCTTGCCACAGGTCGGTTCGCCGCTGGATGTTAAGCCAGAAATCTGGGCTGTTGCCGAACACGCGAGCAAGGATCAGCGCTGTTGCGGCGGTTACAGCGCGGCGCCCATTGCAAAGCTCGTTCACATGCTTGCGCTGAACGCCCATCGCCTCGGCAAGCGCAGCCTGCGTCAGGCCCATCGGCTCCATGAATTCCTCGACGAGGATCTCACTCACGCCAACAGGCCGCCTCTTGGTCATGATCATGGTTACATCCTCACCGATACGAGTGGTCGTCCAGATAGACGTCGGAGGCTTCACCTCGTGAACCGTCCCACACAAAAACAAGACGCCAACGCTTGTTCACCCGGATTGAGTGATACCCCGCCAGATTGCTACTCAGCTTTTCAAAATGATTGCTGGGTGGCGTGCGGAGATCGGCGTCCGTCGTGGCGTCGTCAAGCATCTGCAGCTTCCGGAAGAGGCGGTCCGATAGATCAGCTGGCACTTGCCTCGCAGCTTTGTCTTCGATGAAGAAGGCTGCCAGCCAGTTGTGCCGGAACTCGACGATCAACAGATACCCCAATCAGAACCCGTCCCTCTGTACCACTCGATGGTACAGATTTCAAGCGCCCTCATCGGCTCAGCCCGGCCCCAAGCACCGCGCCAACGGCCAGCTCCTGGCCCGGCATTTCACGCACTGCGGCGAGGCTCACGCCGCGATCAACCACTGCGAACCGGCCCATCACCGTGTTCACATGGCCCATGACCTTGCCTTCGCTGACACTGGGCTGGATGGCGATGTCGGTGCGGTTCAAGCTCAGTTGCTCGCGGGCTGCGGCTTGCAGCTCATTGCGCTCAAGCCGGTTCCAGTGATCGGGCGCGAAGGCGACACCGTGGTTCTGCGCGCGGGCGGCTCTGGTGGCGATCAGGTGAGCCGCTCTTTGCGAAAGATGCTGTTCGGTTTCCGGGTCGAACCGCTGCGGCGCGGCGCTGGACCGGGCGCGGTCGGCAAGGATCCGGTCGGCTTGGATCAGCCGGTCGCTGCGCGGGTCCGGGAATGCGCGCGATGGCTGGTCTGCTTCGACCACAGCTGATTTCTCGGACGATGGCCGCTCAGTCGCCTTGGGGCCGTGCTGGAGCCTCTTCAGCGCTTCAGCCCTTGTCCGGTCCCAATGATTGCGGATCTCGTCCCTGCCACGCTGCAGGCTATCGAGACGGGCCTTCATGTCCGCGGCAAAGCGGACACCCCCGCCAGCTTGCCGCATGGCCAGCCCCAGCTTCTCCAGATGCGCCACCCGGCCGCGGATCACCGCGCCGAACGTGTCGCGCCGGGCCAGTTCCCCACCTGCCAGCAGCCCGCCATTGCGCTCGGCCAGCGTAGCCATCTTGGTGTCGATGTCGGTCCAACGGTCTGCCTTGGTGCGGGCAAACAGACCGCGCTCGGCCTCGTCGCGGGACTGGTCACCCAGCAGCATCTGCGCGCGTGCCTCGGCGCGCTCCCGGATGGTGTGGCTGATCACCCGGCGCGGCATGACCAGCGTGCGGCCATCGGCGCGCCTGCCCCGGATCATCACATGGGCGTGGGGTTGATCGGTATCGAAGTGACAGATGCCAACCCATGCCAGACGCGGCTCGTTTAGCTTCTTGGCCACATCGCCCATCACGTCACGGACATAGCTCTGAAGGTCATCGATCCGGTCGCCATGCTCCGGACTGATGATCAGGCGGAAGTGGTGGCGGTCTTCCGCCCAGGCCCCTGTTGCCTCCTTCACCGACTCCCGCTCGAGTGCGCCCTCAGCACCAAAGAAGGTCGGCTCGCTGCCATCGGCACCCACGCCGTCACGGGCTAGATAACGCACATGACTGGCAATCGCCTTGCCCGGGTCAGACGCCCCACGTGGCCCGCCATGGCGTGCAACAAACGCCTTCACGACGACCCTTTGCCCGGCCTTGACCGCGAGAGCGGCGGAGCCATCGCCAGGCCCCTGCACTGCGCCAGCAGCAACTCCGCGCGTGCCGCCAGTTCGGCCAAACAGATGGCTGCTGGCAAGCCTGCGCGCGACGCCCGCCTTGACCGATCCATCCCCGCCTGAGCGCTTTACCGGTAGACGCGGCGCCACGTCTTCATCCTCGTTGCGCAGCCGCGCCAGCAGGCGGGATCGCAGGGTCATGGCCCCCTCCTCCGAGCTGGCTGCCAGGCCGCTGTTCTGTCTGGTCTGGTCCATCGCCGGACCTCCTGCCGCGCCCATTCGGGCCCTCGTCAGACAGTAATTCACGACAATTCAAACGGCGCCAGTCAATTCACCTGATTCACGAATAAAATCATGATGTTCCAACTCGCGCAGAGCCCCTTTATCTTGCCCTCCTCCAATTCTTTTCAGTTCTGGCCACGGATCGAAACCGGCTGAAACCAAGAGCTCTCGTCCGGCTCACGTCTTGTGCAAGGGCGCGGAATAGAAGCCTGGGCGGTTAATCACCACGCCTGCTGCCTCATCCAAAGCCATCACCACCCGGCTCAGCGCCATGTATTCCGGGCCACCAGGACGATAGGCCTGGGACATGGCGAGAAGCTGCTCACGACAGGGGCGCAGCTTCTCGAACTCCTCTTCCGGGAAGATCAGACCATGGCGTTTGCGGGTGACCATGGCATCAGTATGTTCATGGTGTGTTCTTCGTCAATAACTCGGGTTCAGCAGCGCAAGCCGGACCTGTTGAGAACGCACGAACAGGGCGGAGCCGGTGAGGCTTCGCCCTGTCGCGGGTGCATCGTGATGGTTTCTGGGACCATCGCCCGGCAACGCGCTCTGCGCTGCCGGGCTGGCCCCCCATGGCCTCGGGGGAGGCCGCTGTCAGGCGGCGGCCTCCATCTCGAGCTGGGCGGCGGCGGGCTCGACGTCGCCGGCCTTCGGCTTGGCCCGGGCGAGCACTTCGAGCTCGCTGAAGGGGCCGAGCACGAACTCGATCACGTAGCGGGTGCGGCCCTTGTCGTCGTCGTAGCTGCCGGGGCGGATGCGGCCAAGCAACCGGACCCGGGTTCCCTTCTGCACCATCGTCTCGATCCGGGCGATCAGCGCCGGGGCGAAGACGGTGATGCGGTGCCAGTAGGTCTTCTCGCGGGCCGAGCCGTCTTCGGTCTTCCAGCGCTCGCTGGTGGCGACGGAAAGGGTGGCGAGCTTGCCGCTGCCAGCCTTGCCGAAGGTCTTGATCTCGACCTTGCCGACATTGCCGACGATCTCGAA
>JALOSP010000086.1 GCA_025458365.1 Hyphomonadaceae bacterium | reverse complement strand
AGCGCGTCGGTGAAACCCTCAAAGCCTTCCATCCAGACGAATGCGCGGCATACCTCCGTCATGCCGGATACGCTTCTATATCATCCTGACAGACTCTAGACCATCATGCTGTTTCATAGAAACGGCATGATGGTCTAGTCCTATCTGTTGATCCCAAGGCTGAGCAGATAGAATACATTGGCCAGCGGCGCATAATCACGGATCAGTCTTGCAGTTTGTGACTCACCCACCACGACCCGGTCATCGGGCAACAGGGCGGGGTCGGGAGACGTGCCCGCATTGATGGTGCGCATGTCGAACTGTGCAACTTTCAGCTGGCCATCGATCATCCGCAGGACTGCAACCCGGCCGGCAGCGGCCTGGGGTGACATGCCCTTGGCTTGCGCAATGGCACGTGACAAGGTCAGACCCTGCTGCCAGTCGATCGTCGTGGGCTCCGTCACAGCCCCGTCGACCGTGACTGCTTGGTTCACGGCGCTGACAATGACGCGATCACCGGGAACAACCACAGGGTCGGCGGCCCGCCCGCCAACGATCGCGCCAAGATCATGCCCGCTGATCTGATCCCGGCCTTCGACGGTCCTGATGATATTGACCGAGCGGAGATCGGCATTGGCAAGTTGCCCGCCGCCGAGGGAAATCGCCTGGGTCAGGGTGAGCGCACCCTGGAACGGGTAAACCCCCGGTTCCTTGACGAACCCGGCAACCGTAACGACGCGGGGGCTGCTTTGCACGATAATCCGGTCACCCGGAATGAGCCAGGGATCAGCAACAAGACCGGCTTCAATGGCCTTTACATCATAGGACAGCAGCCTGTCCTGACCATTGCCGGTGCGCAGAAGCTGAACCACCGAGGCAGCACCATCCACATCGAAACCACCCCCCAAAGCCAGCCCCTGCAACAGGGTTGTGGGGCCTGAAAAAGGATAGACACCGGGGCGTTCGACGGCGCCGGTCACCGACAGCAGCCTGGCTTGACGCTGTGTGACCCGGATAGAGACGCTTGGATTGACCACGTAGCGTCCACGATACCGGTTCTCGATTGTTCTGGCGGCCTGATCGGGCGTCAGCCCCTCGACCTGAACCGGCCCGATCAGCGGCAGCTGGATTTCGCCCGCACCGTTGACTTCCACGTTGCGGCTCAAGTCAGGGATGCCGAACACCTCGACGCTGATCATGTCCAGCGGGCCAAGCCCGTCACCAGCCTCAGCCGACCCCGGGCGCGGACGGGTCCTGACAATCGCTTCGCCGCCCGATGGAGCCGACCGGACCGATGTTGCCGAAGGCGCAATGATGGCGCCCGAACTGACCGCCCCTGTGCCGACCGTGACTGCACCTGCTGCCAGCGGCGGGACCACCGAGGCCATGCCCGCTGTCACGGGACTTGGCTGACGAGCGACTTCAAAGCCTTCCGGCAATGCCTGAGCCGTGGGCGGCGTGCCAGGTAGCGTGGCGCCGATCGTTCCACATGCGCTCAAAAGCGGCACCAAGACGACAATCGGAATGGATTTGCGCATGACTAAGGATCACCAGGTTCTGGATTTGCGGCGCCGGAAACGCGCCCGGCTCATACCGCGCAAGACCTTGTCGACGCAAGCTGTATGAGCGGCTGGCGCCACGCCGCCCCGCGCCTGAGCCGCTCGCGCGTTGATTGATCTGGGTTGCGCTTCAGGACGGAGGTTTCTGGCCGTAGCAACCACAGGCAGCAGGGCCGACGCTCGCGCCGCAACCAACTGTCATACAGTCTGATTTGAGTTTGCGGGCAATGGGGTTAGAGGCAGGCGCGCGAGAGCCCGCGATTGTGTGTCGGGCATGATCAGAGTGTGGTGCACATGTCGATTGCTTTCATAGACCTGCAAGCCCAGCGCGCCCGCATCGCCGACCGGATCGACAAAGCTGTGCTCGAGGTGGTGCACGATGGACGCTATGTCATGGGACCGTGGGTCAGCCAGTTCGAACAGGAGCTGGCGACATTCAGTTCGGCAAAACATGCGCTCGGTTGCGCCAATGGGACCGATGCTCTGGTCCTGCCCTTGATGGCGTGGGGCGTGGGCCCGGGCGATGCAGTGTTCTGCCCTTCCTTCACTTTCTGCGCCACGGCAGAGATCATCCCTTGGGAAGGCGCCACACCGGTCTTCGTGGACATCAAACCCGACACCTACAACATGGACCCCGACAGCCTGGAGGCTGCCATCACGATGGTGAAGGCCGAGGGAAAACTGGTGCCGAAAGTAATCATCGGGGTGTGCTTGTTTGGGCAGGCTGCAGATTACCGCGCGCTCCGTGCTATTGCCGACAAGCATGGCATGAAGCTGATCGCGGACTCCGCTCAAGGCTTCGGCACCACCATTGATGGCCGGCACCCCACCGACTGGGCCGATGCCGTGACGACCAGCTTTTTCCCGGCCAAGCCGCTGGGTTGCTATGGCGACGGTGGTGCGGTTCTGACCAATGACACGGCCCTGGCGAACCTGATCGACAGCTACCGCGTCCACGGCAAGGCCACGCCAGAGGATCTCGCCACCCACAAGTTCGAGCATGATCCACGGTATCTCAACATGCGGGTTGGCATCAATTCGCGACTGGATTCCATTCAGGCTGCGATCCTGATCCAGAAGCTGGCCATCTTTGCCGACGAGATCGAGGCCCGCAACCGGGTTGCAGCGCGTTACAACGCAGCGCTGGCGGGCCATGTTAAGCAGATCCCGCATGTGCCTGACGGATTTGTCTCGACCTGGGCGCAATACACGATCGAGCACGACAACAGGGCGGGTCTGATCGAACATTTGAAGTCGCAGGGCATTCCAGCAATGGTCTATTATCCGGTTCCGATGCATCGTCAGGGGCCCTACGCGCACTACCCGATGGCGCCCGGTGGCCTGCCTGTCTCCGACGCCAAGGCAGCCAGCGTACTCAGCCTGCCGATGCATCCTTATCTCGACGAAGCCACGCAGGACGCGGTCATTGCGGCAGTCATTGGCTATTCTGCCTAAAAGCGGTACCAGTACCGCGTGTAACGGTTGATGTTGGTGCGCACCAACCGTGTGATCCAGTCGCCCTCTGGCCCCGGATCAGTGATAACGAGACTGATGATGGCAGTACTTCAATCGCGCAGGCGGGTGCTGATCACCGGCGCGGCCGGGTTTATCGGCTTCCATGTTGCCAGCCGCCTGCTGCGCGACGGCTGGACCGTTCTGGGCATCGACAGTTTCAGCCCGTATTATGACGTGAGGCTGAAAGAAGCGCGCGCCCGCAGTCTTGAAAGCGATCCGGCGTTCAGCATGGTGCGGCTGTCCATTGCAGACAGACCAGCCTACGAAGCGGCATGGGCAGGGTTCAAGCCTGATGTTGTTGTGCATCTGGCAGCTCAAGCCGGGGTGCGATACAGTATCGACCATCCCGACGATTACATTTCCGCCAACCTGATCGGCAGTCACAACACGTTCGAGCTCGCGCGCAATCACCCTGTCTCGCACCTTGTCGCAGCGTCGACCAGCTCGGTCTATGGCGCCAATACCGTCACGCCGTTTCAGGAAACCGATCGCGCGGTTCACCCTGTTTCACTCTATGCCGCGACCAAAGGCTCGATGGAACTGATCGGTCATTCCTACAGCCACCTGTTCGGCATTCCGACGACATTCTTCCGGTTCTTCACGGTTTATGGACCCTGGGGCAGGCCAGACATGGCCCCGATGAAGTTCGCCCGAGCCATTCTTGCCGGTGAACCGATCGAGGTGTTCAACGGTGGCGAGATGATGCGGGACTTCACCTATGTGGACGATCTGGTGGAGGCTGTGACCCGGCTGATTGATGCGGTGCCTGGCGGCAAGCCTCTGACGGGGGATACGCTTTCACCCGTCGCGCCGTGCCGTGTCGTGAATATCGCAGGCGGACGGCCCGTCGGGTTGAATGACTTTATCGCCGCCATGGAGCACGCGTTCGCGAAAGCCGCCATCAGGACCATGGCCCCCATGCAGGCTGGCGATGTTTTAGCCACTGACGCTTCCACAGCACTTCTTCACCAGCTGATCGGAAAGGTGCCTGAAACCCCGCTGGCCGAGGGCCTGGAGCGTTTTGCAGACTGGTACGTCGACTACAGTGCCAAATCGGCCATCGAAGGGGTCCTCCCGGCCATGCACTGAAGCGTGCGGCATTCATGTTCATGCTGTGAATTTGTGATAAGCGCCGCGCACCGGCGGATTTGGAGCAGTTTGTATGTCACGACGTTTTTTTGGAACAGACGGAATTCGCGGTCGCGCCAATGAATGGCCGATGACAGCGGAAGTTGCCATGGCGTTGGGAATGGCAGCGGGCACCGTCTTCAAGCGAGATGGTCACCGCCAGAAAGTCATCATCGGCAAGGATACGCGCCGATCCGGCTACATGATCGAGTTTGCACTTGTTTCCGGCTTTACTGCAGTTGGGATGGATGTGCGGATCATCGGGCCGATCCCGACTCCGGCTGTTGGCCTGCTCAGCCGATCACTGCGGGCCGATCTTGGCGTGATGATCTCGGCATCGCACAATGGATACGAAGACAACGGGATCAAGTTGTTCGGTGCTGACGGCTTCAAGATTTCCGATGCCGAAGAGCGGGCGATCGAAGAACTCCTGGACGACACCGGATCGATTCGCCGGGCCGCCCCCGATCAGGTCGGGCAGGTGAAGTCGTTTGGCGACAGCATTGGCCGATATGTCGAGTTCGCCAAAGGTGCGTTCCCGCGCCATCTGTCGCTGGACGGCTTGCGTGTGGTTGTCGATTGCGCCAACGGCGCCGCCTACAAGACCGCCCCTTGGGCACTCTACGAACTTGGGGCCGAGGTTGTCGAGATTGGGGTCGATCCTGACGGCATGAATATCAACAAGGGCTGCGGCTCGACCAATGTGACGCTCTTGCGCGACACTGTGCTCGAACGTAGGGCCGACATCGGGATTGCGCTTGATGGTGATGCTGACAGGATCATCATCGTGGACGAGAAAGGCACGATCGTTGATGGCGACCAGATCATTGCCGCAATCGCCAATGGGATGATTGACGATCAGACACTGACCGGTGGCGGCGTGGTCACGACCATCATGTCCAACCTGGGTCTGGAACGCTTCATCGAGAGCAAAGGCGTCACCTTGCACCGGACTGGTGTGGGTGACAGGCAAGTTGTTGCCCGAATGCGCGCGGATGGTTGCAATCTGGGAGGCGAGCAATCGGGCCACGTGGTCCTTCTTGACTACGCCACCACTGGTGACGGGCTGGTTTCGGCGCTGCGGGTGCTGGCAGCCATGGTGGCGCGTGATCGCAAGGCGTCAGAAGTTCTTTCGATGTTCGAGCCGGTCCCGCAACTGCTGAAGAACGTGCGTTATGGCAAGGTGTCGCCGCTGGCAGACCCGGCCATGCAAGCCCGCGTGAGCGCCGCCGAAGATCGCCTGGCCGCCGCTGGTGGCCGTCTGGTGGTGCGCACTTCTGGGACCGAGCCACTGGTGAGGCTGATGGGCGAGGCCCCGGACGCAACACTGCTGGAGACTGTCATCGCCGAACTGGCCGAAGAGATGAGCGGCAGGCGCATGGCCGGTTGAGGCTGACGCCTGCCTCTGCCCGACAGAAACATCCTGCTTCAAGGTGTTTGCGCGTGCAGAACCCGCCTCTCAACGAGCCCTGGCGCACGAACTATCCCGCAGCAAGAGCGCCCGAGTTTGACGGGCCATCAAAAAAGACGCCCAAACCGATGCGGATCTTGTATCTTTCCCAGTTTTTCGAACCAGAGCCCGCTTTCAAAGGCACGACCTTTGTCAGGGCGCTCAAGGCGGCAGGCCACACCGTCGAGGTCGCAACGGGGTTCCCGAACTATCCCGGCGGAAAGCTGTATCCAGGCTTCAAAATCGCCCCCTACAGGCGCGAGACCGGTAGCGGATTTACAGTTCACAGGTTGCCGCTCTACCCCAGTCACAATGCTTCAAGCCTTGGTCGGGCGCTCAATTACCTCAGCTTCTTTTGTTCGGCTCTCTTGTTTTGCCTTATCAATTCACGCCGTTTCGATGTGATCTATGTCTACCATCCGCCGATCACGGTTGGTCTTGCAGCAACGCTTGCGGCCTGGCTTTGGCGCGTCCCGGTGGCACTGGATATCCAGGATCTCTGGCCGGACTCGGTGGTCACCACCGGCTTGCGCGGCACCAGCCAGCTTGAGGCGCCCCTGGCCAGCCTCTGTCGTTTCGTCTACCGGCGCGCGGCATGCCTGATCCCGCAGTCGAAGGGGATGGAAGCAAAGCTGATCGAGCGTGGAGTGCCTGCCAGCAAGCTCCGCACGATCCGCAACTGGGCGTCTGATGCCCCCGCGGAAGCGC
>JALOSP010000085.1 GCA_025458365.1 Hyphomonadaceae bacterium | reverse complement strand
GTTCGGCATGCGGGTCCACCCGGTGCTGGGCTATAGCCGGATGCATGCCGGGGTGGACTTTGGCGCGCCGGTCGGCACGCCGATCCTGGCCGCCGGTGACGGTGTCGTCACGCGTGTCGGCTGGATGGGCGGCTATGGCAATGTGGTCGACATCAGCCATGGCGACACCTACTCGACCCGTTATGCCCACATCTCGCGCTTTTCCTCCGGGTTGAGCGTGGGTGACCGGGTCACACAGGGCCAGGTGATTGCCTTCGTCGGCAACACCGGTCGCTCGACGGGGCCTCACCTGCACTATGAAATCCGCCGCAACGGAGCGCCGATCAACCCGATGGGGGCCGATGTGCCGACCGGCACCGTGTTGAACGCGCAAGCCCTGTCGCGGTTCCAGACCGAGCGCAACCGGATCGATGGTCTGCGCCGTGACGCGATCAGCGGTGTGGCCACAGCCGGTGGCGGGGCAAGCAACATCGCCAATTGATCCGCTTCGCGCCTGTTGGGCGGAGGTTCGGACAAGACCGGTCGCAAGGCCGGTCTTTTTCGTTTTTACTGTTCAGTATGGCGCAACGTCCGCCAGCACATCGTGAGTGTAGATCCAGTCCTGCATTCCGCGCAAAACGCCGGGTGCAATCCGCCCTGCAACCCACGCCGGGCCATAGGTGGCGATCTGTGCAAGCCGTGAACGGCGGTGGAACACGGCCATGTTGTCGGCCGACGCCGCCTGCACCCGGGTTGCCCGTGGCTTGCGAATGGCTTCGTAGCGGGCCAAGCCGCTCGCATCGCTTGCCTGCTTGAGGCATCCGGCCAGCACCCAGGCATCTTCGATCGCCATGCTGGCCCCCTGGGCCAGAAACGGCAGCATCGGGTGGGCCGCGTCGCCGAGAAGAGCCACCGGCCCGTCGTGCCAGCACGCCAGCGGCGCCCGGTCACGCAAAGCCCACAAGAACAGATCGTCAGCCTGTTCGATCAGGCTCCTGACCGGCACGGCAAAGCATGCAAAATGAGTCAGCGCCTGCGCCCGCGTACCGCGCGCGCGCCAGCTTTCATCAGGCTCCACGTCGGTTTCCACGACACCCACGAAATTGGCCAGCCGCCCGCCATCCAACCGGTAGGTTACCGCATGACGACCGGGGCCGACCCACACGCACGCCGTGGGCGGTGGCGCATGGCGGCCCAGCCGGTCCACTGGCACCACGGCGCGCCAGGCCACATTGCCGGTGAATCTGGCCCGGTCTGGACCCAGCATATGGGTCCGCACCACACTGTGGATACCATCGGCCCCGATCAGCACATCACCCTCATGGACTGCACCCGAGCCCAGCGTGACCTTGACCCCCTGCCCGCTCGTGTCGATGGCCGTCACGCGGGCTGCGACCTTCAGTGCATCAGGGTCGAGCAGCATCAACCGGGCTGCCAGCACCCCCAGGAGATGCGCCCGGTGGATGTGCAGATAGGGCGCGCACCATCGTGCCTCCTGCCGTGGACCAATCGGCAAGCTGAAAATTGTTCGCCCGGTCTGCCCCAGTCGCATTTCCAGCGCCTGCGGCTTGAAGGCGACGGCTTGCAAGTCTTTCAGGATACCGAGGGCTGCGAAAACCCGCGCACTGTTCGGGCTGATCTGCAGGCCAGCGCCTACTTCCCGCAATTCCTCTGCCTGTTCCAGCACGATGACCGTGTGACCGGCCCGGATCAGGCACAATGCTGCCGTCAGCCCCCCGATGCCACCGCCTGCGATAATGATCTTCATAGGCACAGTGTTGCGCCAGTCTGCACCACGATGGAAGTGTGGCATCTGTACCCAACGCAAAAAGCCCTCCACACGGGAGGGCTCTTCGAGGTGAGATGGCGCGAGTGACGGGGCTCGAACCCGCGACCCCCGGCGTGACAGGCCGGTACTCTAACCGACTGAGCTACACCCGCGCGTCTCGTTGCCGACACCAAGCGGTGCGGGCAGGACCGGCGTGATAGTCGCCGCAGGCCGGACGGTCAAGCAGGGGAGATGGCAGGCAATGCAGTGGCATGCAGCGGCAAGGTCGGAGTGTGGGGTGCCAGTCCAGCCTGGCTGCAGGAGCGCGGCTGTCCCAGCCGCAGTTTGGGCGCGAACCCATGCGGCTGGGACAGCCGCGCTCCTGCGGAGTGATTGCAAATCACTGCGTCCTGCCCTGACGCATCACCCTGTCAGAGGCTATCACGCCTCTGTCACCCTGGACGGCCCGGTCGATCCGTGGCCTTTGAGGTCCCGGATACGCGTCGCGTTCCTGGATGACAGCGAGCATGAAAGATCGATCATGGCCAAAGCCGCCCTCACCTTCGTCTGCCAGTCCTGCGGGGCGGTCTATGGTCGCTGGCAGGGGCGGTGTGATGCGTGCGGGTCCTGGAACACGTTGGCCGAAGAAGTCCCGACAGGGCCTGCGTCAGGACCGGGAGCCGCGCTGTCGCCAGGCAAGCGGGCCCGCACCCGCGGGGCTGGCACCGAGATCACCACGCTGGACGCCACCCTGCCCGACCCGCCGCGCCTCTCCACCGGGATCAGCGAGTTTGACCGGGTCTGTGGCGGCGGATTGGTGGAGGCCTCTGCCGTCCTGCTGGGCGGCGACCCCGGCATTGGCAAATCGACACTTCTGCTGCAAGCGGTCGCGGGCGCGGCACGGTTGGGCGCAAGCACACTGTATGTCTCGGGCGAAGAGGCTGCCGCCCAGATCCAGGGCCGCGCAAGGCGGCTGGGGCTGACCGACGCCAGCGTGCGGCTGGCCACCGAGACGCGGCTGGAATCGGTGATCGACCTCTTGAAGAAAGAAAAGCCCGCGCTGGCCATCATCGACTCGATCCAGACCCTGTGGACCGACACCCTGCCCGCTGCTCCAGGCACCGTGACCCAGGTGCGGGCCTGTGCCCATGAATTGGTGCGCCATGCCAAGAACACCGGCACCGCACTCGTGCTGGTCGGCCACGTGACCAAGGACGGCCAGATCGCAGGCCCGCGCGTCGTGGAGCATCTGGTTGATGCCGTCCTGCAGTTCGAGGGCGAGCGTGGCCACCAGTTCCGCATCCTGCGCGGCCTGAAAAACCGGTTTGGCCCGACTGACGAGATCGGCGTGTTCGAGATGGGTGAAGCGGGCCTCACCGAAGTCACCAATCCCTCGGCCATGTTCCTCGACCAGCGCGGTGAGGCCATGAGCGGGTCAGCGGTGTTTGCCGGCATGGAAGGCACCAGGCCGGTGCTGGTGGAAATCCAGGCGCTCGCTTCGCCGACCACTTTCGGGGCGCCGCGCCGGGCTGTGCAGGGCTGGGAAACCACGCGGCTGGCCATGGTGCTGGCTGTGCTTGAAACCCGGTGCGGGATCGCGTTCGGGCAGTTTGACGTGTATCTCAACGTGGCTGGCGGCCTGAAGATCAATGAGCCCGCCGCCGATCTTGCGGTGGCAGCCGCTTTGGTCTCTGCGGTCAGCGACACCGCCATGCCGCGCGACACCGTGGTGTTTGGCGAGATCGCACTGTCGGGCCAGGTGCGACCCGTGGGACGGGTCGAGGCGCGGCTGAAAGAGGCCGAGAAGCTCGGCTTTGCCAGCGCGCTTCTGGGGCCGGTGCCGGGCGCCCAGCCGGTGAGTGGTGTACACCGCAAGACACTGGCCACAGTGGGCGATCTGGTTGAAGCCATCACGGGCACAGCACCAGGGCGCTGACCGCCCAAGCGGTCAGTCAAACAGCGCGTCGATATCGTCCTGCGCCCCGCCGACGCTGCCACCATGCACCATGCCATCGAGCATCATGATCAGGGTCTGCAGGCCGAAGCCGGTTTCGGTCACGAATTCGCCAATGTCGCCACCTTCGGCAATCAAGGCATCTGCATCCTGCACGGCACGGGTAATGGTGGCACCGATATCGGTCGAGAGCGCATCGAATGGCTGGCGGATCGAGGGATCGGCAGCCCGATAGGCGGCAATGGCCAGCTCTTTCGCCTGAAAGCCGGAGCGTTTGAAGTGTTCCTCATAGCTCAAGGGCTGCCAGGTCCGCAGGTCGTCAATCATGTCGGGCATGTCGGCCAGCATGCCAAACAGCATCACGGCCTCGTTGAAAACGTTGAGATAGTCGGTGGACAGGCCGGTGCCGTGCACGATCTTGGCAGCCGTCAGGGCGTCCCGATCAAAGTCGGCAAGGGTCTCGCTCAAGGTCGCAACGTCCGCGTCAATCATACTGCTCTCCAATTTCATCAGCTGTCGGTCAACAAGTGGTTACTCGACCGGCAGCGACCTGCACCGGTCACAGTTCAGCGAACGGGGATCGACCTGGCCAGGTTGCCTCTTGCCCGATCCGGCATTTGCTGTGAGGGTGCGGCAAAACCGACGCGGATGCTTTTGGGAGAAGGAGCCGTCATGGGCTTTATGAACACGATCAGTCGTGAGTTCGAATATGTCACGACCCTGCTGAAGACCCAGAAGATCACCGCAGACCTGTTGCCCGACGCGCCTGGCAACATCGCAGACGACATCGAAAAAACCTGCGACCTCCATTCGTCCCGGCCCGCCGTCCTGTTCGAAGGCGAAACCTGGACCTGGGGCCAGCTCGACGGGCGGGCCAACCGCTATGCCCATTGGGCGCTGGAACAGGGCTTGAAACCGGGCGACGTGGTCGCGCTGTTCATGACCAACAAGCCGGACTATGTGGCCTGCTGGTATGGCCTGGCAAAGGTAGGCGTGGTCGCCGCCTTGATCAATTCCAACTTGCAAGGTGGTTCCTTGAGCCATTGCGTGACGGTGGCGGCTGCAAAGATGGCCGTGGTCGAGGCCGGGCTGTCTGCCCAATGGGCCACGATTGCAGACGCGATGGGCAACTTGCCGGTCTGGTCGCAAGGCGGCCGCAAGAAAGGCATGAAGGACCTGGATGCGGCGCTCGACAAGGTTCTGGTCACCCGCCCGGCACGCAGCCACCGCGAGGGCCTGCTTGGCCGTTCGCCCTGCCTTTACGTCTATACATCCGGCACCACCGGCAACCCGAAGGCAGGCCTCCTGACCCAGGCACGCACGCGCGGCATCAGCCGGATCTTCATCCCGGCCACGCGGGTCAGTGCCGAAGACCGGGTCTATGTGCCCTTGCCGCTGTATCACAGCACCGGCGGGATCGCGGGCATCGGTCTTGCCTTGAACACTGGCGCGGCCATGGTGCTGCGGCGCAAGTTTTCGGCCAGCGCCTTCTGGGATGATGTGGTCGATCAGCGTTGCACGATCTTTGCCTATATCGGTGAGCTGTTTCGTTATCTCGTGAACCAGCCGCCGCACCCGAAAGAAAAGGCCCACATGCTGAAGTGCTGCTTTGGCAACGGTTTGCGGCCTGATGTCTGGGTGCGTGCCGAAGAGCGGTTTGCCATCCCCCGGATCATCGAATTCTATGGCTCGACCGAAGGCAATGTCAGTTTCATCAATGTGGAGGGCAAGGTCGGCGCCGTCGGGCGGATCGCGCCCTACTTCAAGAAGAAGTTCCCGATCGAGCTGGTGAAGTTCGACGTGGAAAACGAAGTTCCGGTGCGCGACGACAATGGACTGTGCGTGCTGTGCGAGCCAGGCGAAACCGGTGAGGCGGTGGGCAAGATCGACCCCAGCAATGTGCGGACCCGGTTTGACGGCTATGCCAACAATCCTGAAGCCACCAAGAAGAAGCTCCTGTCCGATGTGCTCGAAAAGGGCGACCTTTACTTCCGCACCGGCGATTTGATGAAGCGCGACGCGGAAGGCTATTATTATTTCATCGACCGGATCGGCGACACTTATCGCTGGAAATCCGAAAACGTCTCGACCAATGAAGTGGCTGAAGCTTTGGGCTCATTTGACGGGGTCCAGCAGGTCAATGTCTATGGCGTGGAAGTGCCGCACTGCGATGGACGGGCCGGGATGGCCGCACTGGTGGCGGCACCCGGCCTCGATCTGGCAACCCTGTCGGCCCATGTGAAGTCCAACCTGCCCGCCTATGCGATCCCGCTGTTCCTGCGCTTCCAGAAGGAGCCGGAAGTGACGGGCACGTTCAAGTACAAGAAGGTTGACCTGGTCGCCGAAGGCTTTGATCCGGCGAAAGTGGATGGTGAACCCGTGTTCTGGTGGGATGGCAGTCACGCGATCTACAAGCCTCTGGATTCTGCAGCCCATGCTGCGATCCTGGCAGGCGGGGTGAAATTCTAGGGCGCTACGCGGACTGGAGGCCTACGGTCCTGTGCGGGATTTGGAGCGCGCAGCACCTGTTGTGGCGGCGCCAGTGGTGGCGGCCTTGCTCGGATGGCATGCAGGGCATGGCTGGATTGGGCCATGGGATGGACGGTGTGGGATCGGTGGGACCCTATCCCCGCTGGAGCGCGGCTGACCCCAGCCCGGGTGGGACAGCCGCGCTCCAGCACGCCCGATGAATACAGGACCGCGCACCTCCCGGTGCGCGTACTGTTGCCCCGCGCTCCCAGACAGCACTTGCACCTCACCCCCACACCAGCCACAAGCCGGGGATGGATGCGCTTCCGATCACATTGCCGATCTTCGCCCTGATCGGGCTGGGATGGTTGGGCACCAGACTGAGCCTGTTCGACGAGGCGGTGGCCAACGGACTTGGGAGGTTTGTGTTCTGGCTGGCGTTTCCCGCCTTGTTGCTATCCTCGATGGCCAAGGCACCGGCACCGGATGCGGCAATGGCGGGCACCATCGGTTTGTGGCTGGCGGTGCTGTTGGGTGTGCAGGTGTTGGCGCGGCTGGCTGGCATGGGGCTTGGGCTTGACGGCCCGGCGCGCAACGGCGTGGCGCTGGCGGCCAGTTGCGGCAATACCGCCTTTCTGGGCACCGCCATTCTGGTGAGCCTGATGGGGTCGGCCATCCTGCCATTGGCAGCGGCGCTGGTGGCAGTCGAAAACATCGTCGTGGTCGGGCTGGCAGTGGCGGCATTGAAAGCCAGTGCACCGGGCACAACGCGCACGGCCGCGCTGAAGGCCGCCCTCGGCGGGCTGGTCAATCCAGTCAGCATGGGTGCCCTGATCGGGTTTGTGCTGGCTGTCAGCGGATTGGGCCTGGCCCCGGCACTGGCCCGTCCGATCGAAATGCTGGGCGCGGCGGCCAGCCCGGCCGGGCTGGTGAGCCTTGGGATCGTGATGGCAGGCGTGCTGGCCACCCCTTCGATCGAGCGACCCGCCAAGGCAAACGCCGAACTGGCGCTGGCCATCGGCCTGAAAACCGTGGCCCTGCCGCTGGGCATGTGGGCCGCGTTCACTCTGGCCGGGGCCGATCCACAGGTACGTCTGGCCGCCACCTTGCTGGCCGCCTGCCCCAGCGCGGTCAACGTGTTCATCCAGGCGCGGCAGGCCGGCATCTGGGCAGGCCCGGCAGCACTGGCAGTGATCGGCTCGACCTTGGTGTCGCTAGTCGGGCTAACCCTTGTGGCCGGGTTGGGATAAGGCTCAAGTCAGCACGATAGCCTGCTCCGCACCGGTCGACACCAGCCGCAACCTGCCGTCTTCCAGCACCAGCGTCGTCACCGACGCATGGCCCGGCTGAAACACCGTGACCCGACTGTCGCCGGTGATGGCCGAGACGACTGCATTGATCGCGATGAAATGGGTGAAGATCACCAGTGGCGGCCCATCGACCGATGCGTCGGATACAGCGGTCACGACGCTTTCTCGCCAGGACTGGATGGTCGCGGCCTGATCGGGCCAATGACCGCGCAAGACATCCATCAGCCAGCCGCGCGCGTCAGAAAGGCCGTGCGGTGTCGGGATTTCACTCACGGCGGGCACGATTTCCGGCACCTGCCGCAGCCGGGCAGCCAGAGGCCCGGCGGTCTCACGGCAGCGTGCCATGGGGCTGGTCCAGAGTGTGGCGGGTCCGCCAAAGCTGGCGGCGAACGCTTGGGCCTGCTGCTGCCCCAAAGTGCTCAACCCCGGATCGGGATCGGCGCCCCAGCTTGCAGCGGGTTCGGCGTGGCGGACCAGGTGGATGGTGCGGCTCACGCCGGTCCAAGCTCAAGGTTTGCAGCTTTCTGGGCAGCGGTACGGGCAGTCCATTCGGCCATCACGGCGCGTGCGCCAGCCGCTTCACTGGCCATGATCGCATCGTGTGCTGGAT
>JALOSP010000084.1 GCA_025458365.1 Hyphomonadaceae bacterium | reverse complement strand
CCTCTGCTCCCGGTTCTTCACCCAGTGCAGAGGCTGCATCAGGCACCGAGGCCACAGCAGCACCGGCCACTGTCATCGCATTGGCAAAGGCCAGCACCTCGCCCACATGCTTGCGGTCAGCCTTCACCGCATCGATCCCGGCTGCATAGGCGGCCTCGCGACCGGCTGCATCGGGTGCGTCACCGGTGATGGTCAGAACCTTGCCATCCATGGTCGCGCTGGCGAAATCGAAGCCGTCGGCATCCAGCGCACCATTGGCCATGGCAGCCCAGTCTGTCGCGGTGGTTTCGGCAACAGCTGTCGGCGCACTCCCGGCACCTGCTGCAACCACCACGGCAGCGGCACACACGACACCAAACACCGCCACGCCGCCAGCGCACATGGCTGCCAATTGCTTGCGCCGCTTTTTGCCGTCCGCCATTGCTGTCGTCTCCGCTACTGGTTGCATGCACCTGTTCACTCGATTGCCTGCCCTTTAGCGACACTCAGCCGTGGCGTCACCCCGGTGCGGGCTGCCAATTGCGGCTTATCCAGCGCTGGGCTACAGGCCAGCGCCAGTTCGCAGGGAACCCACGCAGACCATGACCGATCAGGATTTCCGCCCGCAGGCGCGCACCCCGCGCGGCTTCGCCGACCGCCGCGCAGCCGAGGTCGCCGCAGAAGCCCATGTGGTCGCCCGCGTGCTGGAGACCTATCAGGCCTGGGGCTTCGAGCGGCTGGAAACGGGCGCGTTCGAGTTTGCCGATGCACTGGGCAAGTTTCTGCCCGACCAGGACCGGCCCAATGCCGGGGTGTTTTCCCTGCAGGATGACAGCACCGAATGGCTGTCGCTGCGCTATGATCTGACTGCCCCCCTCGCCCGGTTTGTCTCCGAACACTGGCAGCACCTGCCCAAGCCGTTCCGGCGTTGTGCGGCAGGCACGGTTTGGCGCAATGAGGAAACAGGGCCGGGCCGGTTCCGCGAATTCACCCAGTGTGACGCCGACACGGTGGGCTCACCCCACCCGCAGGCCGATGCCGAAGTGATCGCCATGCAATATGCCGCCATGGTTCATGCCGGCGTGCCTGCCGATCTGCTGCAAGTGCAAGTATCGAGCCGCAAGCTCCTGGATGCGCTTCTGGGCAAGATCGGGGTCGATCCTGCTGACACCACGACAAAACTGACAGTCTTGCGCGCAGTGGACAAGCTGGACCGGCTGGGGCGCGATGGCGTGGCTGACCTGCTGGGCGGCGGGCGGCTTGATCCATCCGGCGACTTCACCAGGGGCGCAGGCCTTGGGCTGCCTGCCATCGGACAGGTGCTGGCGTTCTGCGAGACCCTGCGAAACAGCCGTGGCGACACATTGAATGCGCTGGGCGATGTGCTGGGCGATCACCCATTGGCGCTGGAGGGTCTGGCAGACCTTTCTGCCATCGATACCACGTTGAGCGCGCTGGGCGTGACCACAGCCCAGGCCCGGTTCAACCCGGCCATCGTGCGCGGGCTGGAATACTACACCGGCGCCGTGTTCGAGGCCGAATTCCTGGGCACCACCACCGACGAGAAAGGCAATCGCATCCGGTTCGGCTCGGTGGGGTCTGGCGGGCGTTATGATGATCTGGTGATGCGGTTCCGGGGTGAGCGCGTGCCCGCCACCGGCTGTTCGGTCGGTGTTTCACGTCTGATGGCAGCGCTGGCAGCGGCAGGTTCGGCGCCCAAGGCCGCCGATGGACCAGTGGTCATCCTCGTGATGGATCGCGACGCCATGGATGGCTATTTCACCATGGCCGCAGAACTGCGCGCGGCGGGCATCCCGGCCGAAGTCTATCTGGGCGAAAGCGGGATGAAGGCCCAGATGAAATATGCTGACCGGCGCGGAGCGCGCGTGGCCCTGATCGAGGGCGGTAACGAGCGCACCAATGGCACGGTGATGCTGAAGGATCTGGCGCTGGGGGCAGCATTGGCGGCTGGCGTGACCGACAACGAGACCTGGCGCAAGGAACGCCCGGCCCAGCGTGAAGTGGCCCGCAGCGCGCTGGTGGCCGAGGTTGCCGCGACACTGTCGCTCGGCGCTGAACCGGGCTGACACGATGCTGGACGCCCAGCCTTGACCGGACCGGTTCGCGCCGTCTCCCCCGGCAGCCCTGTGGCTGCTGCCCTGGCCAGCCACGGCGGGGTCTGGGTGGATATGCCCGTGTTGTTGCCAGCCGCGCTGGTGCTGGAGCTATCCGGCGAGGCGCTGCGGCCGCGGTTGTTCTTTGCCTCCGGCGTGGATGGCGCCGAACTGTGCCTGCGCCCGGACCTGACAGTGCCTGCCGCCCGCGCCGTGGCAGCAGAGCCAGTCAGTGGCCCCACTGTCTGGCTGCAGGCGGGCAAGGTGTTTCGCGCCCACAATCCCGATGAGGCGAGCCCTGACGAGTTCATCCAGATCGGGCTGGAGCGGTTTGCCGACCCTGATCCGGTGGCTGCAGACACCGATGTGGTGGCCGCTGCACTGGAGGCCTGTGTTGCAGGAGGGCTGGCGAGCCCGGTTATCACGTTCTCCGATGCGGCCTTGCTGGCCCTGGTGCTGGATGATGCCAGCCTGTCGGCGCCATGGGGCGAAGTCTTGCGGCGCGAGGCTTACCGGCCACAGGTGCTGCGCCGCCGCCTGGCTGAGGCCGGCGCACCCGATCCTGCAGCACTGAGCGATCTGGAACGCCAGCTTGCCCCGCTGTCACAGGCCGAAGCGCGCGACACGGTGGCCGCCCTGATTGACGGGACCGGGCTGAACACCGGTGCAACCCGCAGCACGGATCAGATCGCAGACCGGCTGGCCGAAAAAGCCCGCCGGGCGCTGGCCCCTGCCTTGCCACAGGTGCTGATCGGATCCCTCAACAGCCTGCTGGCGGCCAGCGGACCTTTGGTCGATACACTCGACGGGATCGTGGCGACCGCACGTGACCTTGACGTGGACCTGTCTGGCTGGCGCACCATCTGGGCAGCTCGGATCGATGCTTTGAACGCGCGAGCGCCGCACGCCTTGGCAGGTGCCCGGTTCGATCTGGGGCGGGCACGCAACTTCGGCTATTATGACGGGATGAATTTCGACATCGAAGGCGCAGGCGTCGCCCGGCCTGCGGCCTCAGGCGGGCGCTATGACAGTCTGGTGGAAAAGCTGGGCGGCAAGCCGACCCCGGCGGTGGGCTGCGTGGTGCGTCCCGAGCGTCTTGGCGGTATTGCTGGAGGTGGCTGGTGAGCGCGCTGGACGGCCCCCTGATCCTCGGACTTCCGTCGAAGGGCCGCCTGAAGGAACAGTGTGAGGCCTGGCTGGCAGCGCGCGCGATCACCTTGGTGCAGGTCGGCGATGCGCGCGCCTATACAGCCCGGCTGGACGGGGTGGACGGGGTCGATTTGCGCCTGATGTCCGCCTCGGACATCGCTCGCGGGTTGCTGGCCGGGGACCTGCATGCCGGGGTGACGGGTGAAGATCTGCTGCGCGAAATGACGCCCAATCTCGACAGTCTCGCCACCATCGAGGCCCGCCTCGGGTTCGGGTTTGCCGACGTGGTGGTGGCCGTGCCGGATGGCTGGATCGACGTGAAGTCCCTGGCCGACCTTGCAGAAGTCACCGCCGAGATGCGCCGGGCCAGTGGCAACCGGTTCAGGATCGCCACCAAGTACAAGCAGCTCGCCTCGCGCTTCCTGTCAGCCCATGGCGTTGTCGATCTGCGGATCGTCGATAGTGCCGGTGCCACCGAAGGGGCCCCGGCCAGCGGTACCGCAGAAGCCATCGTGGACATCACCACCACCGGCGACACGCTGCGCGCCAACGGCCTGAAAATCATCCCCGACGGCGTGATCCTGAAAAGCCAAGCCTGTCTGGTGAGCAGTGCGGGTGCCGCGTGGAGCGATCAGAACCGGGCAGCACTGGCCGCATTGCGGGGGTAACAGCTACCGCCTGCGCCACCACCAGACGCCCCACGCCACGCAATAGCCCATCAATAGGACGAGATAGAGGGCCATTGCCCCAAGCGCGGCAGCTTGCGTGTTCGAGACCGCCCAGGATTCAAACCAGCCAACCATCATGTGCGGCGAGACGATCCAGCCGGTTATGAACGGCATGGGCATGAACATCGCAATCGATGCCCCCCAATACCAGGCTTCAAGATGGGCGCGCTGTGCAGCCTCATCGATCCCGCGATACCATTTGATCCCACTCCAAAGCGACACGCCCCCGACGAGCAAGCCGATGACAGCCACAAGCCAGAAGCCCGCATCGGTTTGCGTTACGAAATGCGCAATCGGTGCTTCGCCCGACTGGCCATCAGCCCTGCCGTCGTAGAAGCCAGCGGCAAAGCCGAGGATCACGCTGAGCAGGAAGGTCCCCAACAGGACCCAGACAAACGCCATCCACGCTGGCTGGCGTTTTTTGACTCGAAGTTGATTGTTCATGGCTGATCCTCGAAAATCTGTTCGATGCTCTGGCCAAACAGCCGGGCAATCTTGAAGGCGAGCGGCAGGGACGGGTCATATTTGCCCGCTTCCAGCGCATGGATGGTCTGGCGCGACACGCCGAGCGCTTCGGCCAGATCGGTCTGGCTCCAGTCGCGCTCGGCTCGCAGCACTTTGAGGCGGTTCTTCATGCGTCGGCCTCCTCGCCCTGCTCGGACCGCTTGGCCAGCATGGAAGGGTAACGGACCGCAATCAGTGTAATGGTGCTGCCCAGATAGGCGAGATAATAGAACCCGATCATCCCGACCGCGCTGGCCTGTGGCAAGAGCCCCGCCATCTGGCCAATCGCCCAACCGACCATGCCCAGAATGAACACCGTACCCCCCGCAGCGAGTCCCTCGGTCCAGACTTGCCGGTTCATTTCATCCATGGCCCGCGCTGCGCGAACGTGGCCCCAGATCATGATGGCCAGCAAACCGGCACCCATGGCGCAAGCCGCCAGCATCGCAGGACTGCCAGGTTCGAGAAGGGTCATGACGGCCAGCACGCACAACAGCCCGCCTTCTGCGAGGGTCGAAGCTAAAGAAGGGCGCATCATGGCGGTGTCAGGTCCGCTGCGTTCAAGCTCCATCGCCTCACCCAGACCGCGATGGACATAACCCACACTGACGAGCAACCCGATCATGATCAGGACGATCCCGATCAACATTGTGAATGCCGCATCCAGCCCAAGACCCAGACCGAACTCGCCTGCCGCCATCGCCTTGCCAACATGCAGGCCGAACACCCCACCGGCGAGCCCAGAGAAAATCCAGCGAAAGCGTTTCGTCGCGAACCCGCCCAGCAGGGCAAACACCGACACAAGCGCCACATTGAAGGCAATACCCCACTGTGAGGCCATGGTTTCCGGCACACCGGCAGCTTCCAGCAAGACCGTGGAAGGACCGAATGCAAGGCCCATGGCCGCCACGACGGCCCCGCTCCCGATGGCAATCCCGAATTTTGTGGCAAGACCAACCTTGTGGCCTTGACCGGCACGAGCCGACCTACCCTGCTGTGTCATCCATGTCCCCTGCGCTTCTTGCAGCATGTAAAGCGTCATTGTCATACCCTGGATCACATGTAAAGTCTGTTTTGCATTTGGTCATGGTCACTTGACCAAACTGTGAGTCGACGCGTGACGCAAAAACCCCGCCGGAGGTTTCCCGGCGGGGCGTCACTGCGGATCGGGATGTTTGATCAGGCCTGTGCGAGCGCCCTGCCGGCCAAGGCGGGCCGGGTATAGGACAGCGCCGCATCGGCGCGTTCGCGGGCGATGGAGAACCGTGGACCGCCGCCAGTGCAAACAAATCCGAGCTTCTCCAGCACCACCGCTGCGGCGGGCTGGTCTTCAAACACCTCCACCGCCAGGCGCAATTGCGGACGGTTCGCTGCCAGCCAGTCGAGCACGGCTGACAGCGCCGCACGCGCATGGCCCCTGCCCTGCCAGTCCGGGTGGATGGCAAATCCAAGGTCAGCGGCGCCAGACGGCAAGGCGCGGACTGCCACCATGCCGATCAATTCCCCGTCCGGCCCTTCGATCGCCCAGGCGAGGTCGCGGCCCTGCATTTCAGCCGCGCGGATCATCAGGATGCGGGCTGCGGCATGGAGCGGGGTAAAAGGCAGCGGCTCGGCGCAGACGCCGAACGCCACGCTCTCATGGTTCATGACGGCTGCAAACGCAGCTGCATCCTCATGCTCGAACGGCCGCAGCAGCAGCTCTTCGGTGAGCAGGACGGGAGTCATGGTCTTGCTTCCAATGAAGGTGGCGGGCGCAGCATGTGACGGGTCGGGCCGGTGAAGTCCGGTCCACGCGCCACACTGACGCCGGGTGATTCGATGCCGGTGTCATAGAATCCAATCTTTTCAAGCACGCGACCACTTTGAGGGTTTTCTGTGAAGTAGCGGGCATGAATGTGGCGGTCGGGCCAGGCCCGGCTGAACGCGGCCAAT
>JALOSP010000083.1 GCA_025458365.1 Hyphomonadaceae bacterium | reverse complement strand
CCGTCTGTGACTGTTGTGGCGTGCCAGTCGAGAACGGGGTTTCGGGCATCAGCATCTGCCCTGTCTGTCTGTTGACCCCGCCAGATGTCGATCAAGCGCGGGCACCGCTGGCCTATGACGACCTGTCACGGCCCATGGTGCTGGAGATGAAACACGCCGGGCGACAGGACGGTTTGCCGGTTTTTGCAGGCTGGATGGCCGATGCGATTGCGCCACTCTCAGGTCATCGTCAGGCCTTGATCGCGCCAGTGCCCAGCCATTGGACCCGGCTGGCAGCGCGGGGATACAATCAGGCGGCAAGGCTTGCGGCGGCATTGGCGCGTCACTTGAATGCGCCGTCGCAGCCCGATCTCCTCGTCAAGGTGCGGCGCACCGGAAGCCAGAAGGGAAAGACTGCGTCGGGCCGGGACCGCAATGTGCGCGGCAGCTTTGCCATTCACCCCGGCCACACCGGGTGCATTACAGGTCAGACCGTACTGCTGGTCGATGATGTCCTGACCACGGGCGCTACCTTGAATGCCTGCGCCCGGGTGCTCAAGCGGGCCGGGGCAGAGAGGGTTCTGGCAGTCACACTGGCCCGGGTGATCAGGCCGGTCGCCCCTCACTGATGGCTGTCATGCCCGAAGCGTCCACTTTTGCCCTTTGCACGGCAGGCGAAAACCCGCCAAGGAACAGCCATGACTGAACCTCGCTACGAGCGCTTGCGCGCAGACACGTCCGGCCCGGCTGCCAGGGTCTGGGGAACGATTGGACTGACGCTGCTTGTGCTTGTGTGCTGGCTGGGTGCAGTGGCCGTGGCCACGGCTGTACTTTACGGAATTCTCGGCCAAATCACGCCCGGCCAGCTTCAAGTGACGGCTCGCAATGAAATGCTGTTGGCGAGCCTGATGCTGGGTTGCGGGTTCGGGACCGGCTTGCTGGTTGTCTTGCTTGTGCGCAAGCTGATCGAGCGGCGTCCGCTGAAGGGGCTGATGACGGGCCAGCCACGGTTCCGCTGGTCCATGATGCTGGCCGCCTTCGCGTTTGTCGGCAGTCTGACCCTTGCCTCCAGCCTGGTGACGGACGCTGACTTGCGCGCGACCTTGGGCGACCGGTTCTCTGATTATGGCGCGCCCGCCTTTGGCCTTGTCATTCTGGCCTATCTCGTGGGCTTTGCCGTGCAAGGCACGTTTGAAGAAGTTTTCCTGCGCGGCTGGCTGACCCAGCGGCTCTGTGCCCATGGGTGGAGTGTGTGGGTGTCGGCGGTGGCCAGCACTCTGATCTTTGTGGGTCTGCACGTGGCGCCGGGGATCGGGCCGACCTATCTGGCACTGGTCGCAGCCATGGGGTTGGCTTTTGCCTGGTCAGCCATCCGTCTGAATGGGCTGGAATTTGCCATTGGCGCCCATGTGGCCAACAATTTCGTGGTTGGTGGCCTGTTTGCCGGTCTGATCAGTGGAGAAGGCTATGCCGAGCAGGAAGGGGCCTGGATAAGCCTTGTTCTCTATCTTCTCGTTTTTGGCGGTGTGGTCGAAGTCTTTGCCCGGCTGTCGCCGCGCTTCTGGCCTGACCGGCCTGAGGGGCCGCGCAGGGGGCCTGCCGCCTTGCCACGCCTGTCGCTGCGGGCCTGATGGGCGCGTGATGGCGACTTTGGGGCCCGCCCACCGCGCGCCTTGTCTCCTGCTCTTGATCCGCTGCGCTCGCGGGCAATCAGGTCTTCTTCTTCCAGCACGTCCATCATGTGGCGTGGACCGCCGCGACCGCCGGTCAGTTTCCTGGCTTTCTTTTTCGGCAGCGCCTCGAGATCCACCGGTGCGACAACCGGCTTGGGCACGACCGCGCCTGCCGTCTGGGCCGGCATCAGCGGGCCCAGTGCCTTGCGCAAATCCTTCATGGGCAATTCTTCCAGCCCGCCCGGCGGCAATCCAGCCAGCTTGAACGGGCCATATTGGGTGCGGATGAGCCGGTTCACGGTCAGATCGAGGGCGGCAAGCACCTTGCGCACTTCCCGGTTGCGCCCTTCGGTCAGCCGGACCTCGATCCAGACATTCGATGCGTCAGACTTCTCCAGATTGGCAACAATCGGACCATATTCGACGCCTTCGACCGTGATCCCTTCGGCCAGCCGGTCCAGCGCCGCTTGGGTCACCCGGCCAAAGGCGCGGGCGCGATAGGTGCGCTCCAGCCCTGTCTTCGGCAGTTCCAGTGTGCGGGCGAGCGCCCCGTCATTGGTCAGGAGCAGCAGGCCTTCGGACGTGAGGTCCAGCCGCCCCACCGAGATCACGCGCGGCATTTCCGCTGGCAGGCTGTCAAACACCGTGGGTCGCCCTTGCGGGTCCTTGTGGGTCGTTACCAGTCCGTCTGGCTTGTGGAACAGCCACAGCCGGGTCATTTCCGGGGCCGAAAGCGGGGCACCATCGACCGTGATCATGTCAGCGGGTGTGACAGTGAAGGCTGGCGTGGTCAACACGCTGCCATTCACTGCCACCCGGCCCTCGGCGATGATGGCTTCAGCCTCGCGTCGCGAAGCGATGCCCGCACGCGCCAGAACCTTGGCGATCCGCTCTGGTGTCTGATCGCCACGGGTCGAGCGAATGCCACTGGCAACGGGCGCTGGTGGTTGGGGCTTGAACTCGGGAGCAGGCGTGACGCGGTGGTTGCGGGGGACGACGGATTTGGGCCGGGCGCGCTGCTTGCGCTCAGGTGCGGCAGGCTTGCCGCCCTCGGGGGCTTCGGCAGCCCGCCTTTCGGCAGCAAACCGGCGGTTGACGGCAAGGCTTTGCGGGCCGCTGGACCGTCCCTGACCCGTGAATGCCGGAGCTGTCTGGCTGTCGGTTTCCAGTCCAGCCGGAATGATCGGCTTGGGCGCGCGCCGCAGGGGTGATCCTTTGCCTGCGCGACTGGCGGGCTTGCCGGGTGCCTTGCCGGCAAACCGGCCTGGTGGCCTTGATGGTCCGGGTAGCCCGGGAGTTCTGGTTGTTCGAGGAGTTCTGGGTGGTTTGGCCAATGGGCATATCCTCGATCATGGCGACAGCGACCCTCACGGGCGGCACAACCACTCGCTTGGACCAGATCGGCCCAAAAGTCGAGGCTTGCCCGCTTGCCAGACTTGACGACCTGGCTGACTTGGGCGACCGGCTGCCGGCCATGAGCACAAGCGCCACCAGCTCCATCGATGACCGCGACATCCATTGGATGGCCATGGCGCTGGAGCACGCTCGCGCGGCGGCCTTGGCCGGTGAAGTGCCCGTCGGGGCGGTTCTGGTTGATCCCGCCACAGACAGCTTGATCGCCAGCGGCGCCAACAGCCCGGTGGCTGGACATGATCCCACCGCTCACGCCGAAATCGCCGCCCTGCGCGCTGCCACAGCCAGCAGTGGCAACTACCGCCTGCCACAGGGTCTGACACTCTATGTGACGCTGGAACCCTGCACCATGTGCGCCGGAGCGATTGCGCTGGCCAGGGTCAGCCGTCTGGTGTTTGGAGCGACGGACCCGAAGGGCGGGGCGGTGGTGTCGGGTGTGCGGTTCTTCGACCAACCGACCTGCCACTGGCGCCCCGCGGTGACAGGCGGCGTGCTTGGCGAGGCCTGTGGCGCAGAACTGCGGGCTTTCTTCCGGGCACGTCGTTGAGTGAGTGCATCGTGCCGAAAAGTAGGAACCGGTTTTCGGTGAAAAACGATGCTTGATCAGTACACCGGACGATCATGCTGTTCCATAGAAGCCGCACGGTGGTCTGGTGCGCGTTTCGTTGCCATGGAAACGAAGTTGGGCACAAAATTTTTGAATTTGATCTAGCGATTTTGCGCCGCCTGCTGCACCGGCCAGGCATGGTTCAAGGGCCCGTGACCGGCTCCCAGCCCCGGTGCGGTGCGGATCGCCTCGTGCACATAGGCTTGCGCCTTTTCCACCGCATCGGGAAGCGCCATGGCTTGGGCCAACAGGGCTGCGATGGCCGACGCCAGCGTACAGCCCGTGCCATGGGTGGAGGTCGTGTCAATGCGCTCAGCCTCGAAGAAATGTTCACCGGATTCAGTCGCTAGCAGGTCGGTGAAGCGTGCGCCCGGGATGTGGCCGCCCTTGATCAGCACCGCACGGGCGCCCGCCCGCAACAGCTTTTCAGCTGCGCGGCGCTGGCCGTTGATGCCATCAACCGACAGATCGGTCAGCCGCTCGGCCTCCGGCGCATTGGGGGTCAGCAGGGCCGCACCGGGCACCAAGAGGCTGCGCACGGCAGCCACGGCGCGATCTTCCAGCAGCGGATGGCCGCCCTTGGCCACCATCACCGGGTCGATAATCCGGGGCGCAACCCGCAGATGGGTGTCCAGCGCTTCGGCGACAGCCTCGACCATGGCAACAGTGCCCAACATGCCTGTCTTGACTGTGTCAGTACCGATGTCGGACGCCACGCAGGCGATCTGGTCGGTCACGGTCTTCAGCGGAATGCCGAATACGTCGTGGACGCCCAGCGTATTCTGGACCGTGATCGCGGTAATCGCGGTCATGGCATAGCCGCCCAGTGCGGTGACCGACTTGATGTCGGCCTGAATGCCTGCCCCGCCGCCACTATCGGAGCCTGCCACGATCAGGACCCGGCCTTTGGATGAGCGGTTGGCGGTATCGGATTGGGGTTCATCGGTGCGGTTCATGCATCAAAATCCCTGATCGCGGCCCAGACCGCCAGTGCCTGCGCCGTTTCGCGCACGTCGTGCACCCGCACGATCGCTGCCCCACGCTCGACCGCAGCCAGCATGCTGGCCAGCGAGCCGCCCAGCCGGTCGTCCGTATCTGTAGCTTGGACGTCAATCCCTGCAATCATGCTCTTGCGTGAGGTGCCGACCAGCAGCGGGCAGCCCAAGGCCGCCAGCCGCTGCAATCCTGACAGCAAGGCCAGATTGTGGTCCAGTGTCTTGCCAAAGCCGATCCCCGGATCCAGGATCAATCGTTCTCGCGGCAAGCCCGCTGCCACCGCCTGCCCGATCCGCCCGACCAGAAAGTCGCGCACTTCGGCGGTCACGTCGCGATAGGCAGGTGCGGCTTGCATGGTGGCGGGCGTGCCCTGTGCATGCATCAAGATGACCGGGATGGCCAGTTCGACAGCGGTGGCGAGGCTGTCCTCGGCAAACGTCAGGGCAGAGACATCGTTCCAGCAATCGGCCCCGGCGGCCATGGCAGCCCGGGCGACGTCTGGTTTTCGGGTGTCGATGCTGATTGGCGCTGTCGTTGCGGCCCGCAAAGCCTCGATCACCGGGATGGTCCGGGCCAGTTCAGCCTCGACCGGCACGTCTGTCGCACCAGGGCGGGTGCTCTCCCCGCCGATGTCAAGGATGTCGGCCCCTTGCGCCAGCATGGCCAAACCATGGTCCACAGCGGCCTGCGTGTTGGCCAGCCTGCCACCATCACTGAAACTGTCAGGCGTGACATTCACGATGCCCATGATCAGCGGGCGGGGCCGGCTGGCCATAAGGGAAGAAAAGCGGTTGGTCGTCATGAAAAACCGGGACACAGCAAAGGAAAAGGACGCGCGACCTCAGTCGCGCGCCCCGAACGGTCGATCCTTCCAGATCAGGCCGGGTTGGGTTCTGGCGTGCTGCCGCCGCCGGATTTCCGGCCGATGGTGGGCAGCGCAGATGTGGTGCCGCCGGGCGGCAGGGTACTGGTGTTGTCCCGCACGGGGCGGATGCCATTCAGCAGGGCCTTGATCTCGTCACCTGACAGGGTCTCGTATTCAAGCAGGCCCTGACCGAGGGTTTCAAGGTCGGCGGCGCGCTCTGTCAGGATCCGCTTGGCCTCCTCATAGCCCATATCAACCAGTCGCTTGACCTCCCGGTCAATGGTCTGTGCAGTGGCTTCAGACACATTTTTGGTCTGCGCCACCGAATGACCGAGGAACACTTCCTGCTGGTTTTCGCCATAGGCAACGGTGCCCAGTTCATCGGAATAGCCCCATTGGGTCACCATGGCGCGGGCCAGCTTGGTGGCTTGCTGGATGTCGGATGACGCACCAGACGTGATCGAATCCTTGCCGAACACCAATTCTTCGGCGACCCGACCGCCCATCATGACTGCCATCCGGCTCATCATCTGCTTGTAGGACATCGAGACCCGGTCGCTCTCAGGCAGTTGCATCACCATCCCCAATGCGCGCCCGCGCGGGATGATCGTGGCCTTGTGCACCGGATCGGTGTCCGGCACGGTCAGCGCAACCAGTGCATGGCCGCCTTCATGATAGGCGGTCAGCTTCTTCTCGCTCTCGCTCATGGCCATCGACTTGCGTTCGACACCCATCAGCACCTTGTCCTTGGCGTCTTCGAACTCCTTGCCGGTGACCAGACGCATGCCGCGGCGGGCAGCCAGAAGAGCGGCCTCGTTCACCAGATTCATCAGGTCGGCACCAGAGAAGCCGGGTGTCCCGCGGGCAATGACCCGCGCATCC
>JALOSP010000082.1 GCA_025458365.1 Hyphomonadaceae bacterium | reverse complement strand
CTGCACACAGCGCGGCCACCATCCACACGAGCAACAAACCGCGCCGGGCCCCTCGAGCCTTTGGTACGCCGCCGCTCATGCCATGGTCTCCGTGCGGGCATCGCTCACCAGCTTTCCCGTCGCGGTCTCGATGGAGCCCTGCAGCCGGTCCATGAAGTCGTGACGCTTCAAGCCCTTGGGGATTACCGGCAGGATCTGGAAGGTGACGTGGCCTGGCCGCTTGATCAACCCCGAGGCAGGCCAGCACAGGCCGCCATTGTGAGCCACCGGCAGGCAGTCGAGCCCGATCATGCCATAGATCGCGGCCACGCCTGGCTTGTAGTCCGGGGGCGCGCCGACCTGCTGGCGGGTGCCTTCGGGGAAGATGATCACGGGGCTGCCCGCAGCAACACGCGCCTTGGCCTCGCCGACCATCTTCTTCAACGCGCTCATTGCGCCGTCGCGGTCAATGGCAATCCCGATGTGGCGCGCATACCAGCCAAACACCGGCATCGACAGCAGTTCTTGTTTCAATACGAAGGTCGGACGCTCGAAAATCAGGAACGGCACGATGGTGTCGAGTGCGCTGTGATGCTTGCTGGCCACCAGCCCGGGCTCATCCGGGATCAGATCACGCCCTTCCACGCTCCAGGTAATGCCGCAGAACAGGCGCAACCCGATCATCGTGGCGCGCGCCCACGCCCTTGCTCCGACATAGAAAAACTTGGGATCGAACAGCGCGAGTGGCGCGCAAACCAGTCCGATCACCGCGATCGATCCGTAATGCCAGATCATGAACAACAGAGACCGCAACCACAGCATCGAGACCTCACACTCCTTCTTTCAGATCGATCCTGAAGAACAGTCGCAAACGGGCGATGCTCAAGGCGGCATATTCCTGGGCCAGAGCCCGCATCGCGGCAGGACGGTTCCACCAGTCGGCCTCTGTAAAGGGTTGCTGCGACACTGGCCATGGTGTCACGACAAGGTCGGGCAGCGCGGCGCGCACCTCCAGCACCGCGCGTTCCATATGGAAGTTCTCGGTGACCAGAATCACCGAGCGCACACCGGAGCGTCCAACCCAGTCGCGCAGCTCACGCGCATTGCCGACCGTATCGCGGGCCTGGCGTCCCAACGTGATGCAACAGGTCCAGACCGCGTTGCTCCCACCGGCGATATTGCGCACGTCGCTTTCACGCGCCCTGGGGTCCACGCCGGAAATCAGCAGCCTCGGCGCCCGCTGCTGCTCCAGAAGGGCTACGGCTGTGCGCAATCGCGTGTTGGACCGCCCGGTGAAAGCCACGACCGCATCGGCGTAAGCGACAGGCGCCACCGGCCCGCTGGCCACCGCGCGGTCGGCAAAGCGCAGGAAATCGGCCAGAACCAGGATCACTGCGGCCATCGAAACCAGCAGGATCGTGCGGCTGATCCAGGTGGCAAAGCCTGATGCGGTCACACCAGCTCCTTGAGAGTTTCCCGCGCTGCCAGCCGCGCGGCGATGGCGCTGGCAATCGCAGTCACGAACGGCGCCAGGATTAGCACCCAGATGTCACCGGCCATCACCAGTGGCGCACCACGTGTCAGATCGGTCGCGCCCAGCGACATCAGCCAGGCCACACCATACCCCAGCACCCCCGCCCCGATGGCTCCCACAACCCCGGCGACAAAGCCAAGCCGCATGAACCGGGCCTGCACCTCGTCGGCGACAAAGGCATCTTCGGCACCCACCAGGTGCATGATCTCCACTGCATCGCGCCGGGTCTGCAGCGCAGCACGCGCAGCAAAGGCGATCGAGGCCAGCGCTGCAATCACCAGAAAGAACAGCGCTGACAGAGCCACCGCGCGCAAAGCGGTACTGGTGCGCAAAATCTCGCCTGCATAGCGGGAATGGTCATCGACCGTCGCCGTGAACCCGCCCCGGTCAAGCGCTTCCTCGATCCGGGTGCGCACGCCGGGTTCTGTGCTCGCCAGCCCCACTTCGATCAGGCGCGGCAGGGGTAGCTCATCGATCAGCGGGCCGACATTGGCGCCATAATTGCGCAACAGGGACTTGGCCTTCTCGCGTGACATCGGGGCGGCCGCATTGACCCCCTCGACTGCGCGGACGATGTCTGTTGCCCGGGCCAGCGCTTGTTCGTCACGCGGCTGTTCGACCATCACGGTAATCGCGCTCTTCAGATCGGCCGTCCATGTCGATGCGGCACGGAAGCCGGCAATCGAGGCCAGAGCGGCCAGACAGCCCAAGGCGCACATGATTGCCATCTGGATCCCCAAGGGGCGGACCTGCCTTGTATCGGTGGGCAAGATGGCAGCTTCGCCGATCCCCAGCCAGCGCCGCACGCGGATCATGAGCGCCTCCATCAGGCCATCTCCCCCACAACCTGACCCGCTTCGATCCGGATCACGGGAGCGCCAGAGCGGCGCACCAGTTCCAGATCGTGCGTGGCGATCACCACCGTGGTGCCATAGCGATGCAATTCGACGAACAATCGCATGAGCTTGGCGCCCATCGCAGGATCGACATTGCCCGTCGGCTCGTCTGCGATCAGCAACGACGGCTTGCACACCACAGCGCGCGCAATCGCGACCCGTTGCTGCTCACCGCCAGACAGCGTGTTGGGCAGGGCGTGCAAACGGCTGCCCAGCCCGACCCAATGCAGCAGCTCGGCCACATCATCCTGATAGTTCTCAGACGATTCATCCTTCACCCTGAAGGGCAAGGCCACATTCTCGGCCACCGTCAGGTGGGGCAGCAGGCGGAAGTCCTGGAACACCACCCCGATCTTGCGTCGCAAATGGGGCAAGGCCTCGCGTGGGGCAGTGCCGATATCGGTTCCGAACAACCGCACCTTCCCACGGGTGGGGCGCAGGGCGAGGTACATCAGCTTCAGCAGGGTTGATTTGCCAGCACCGGAGGGACCGGTCAGAAAGTAGAAGCCACCGCGCTGGAGGTCGAGATTGATCTCGCGCAGGGCCTCGTTTTCCGGCCCGTAGCGGAACCCGGTCCTTTGAAACTGGACGATGGCATCATTCTGGCCAGCGTCCTGTTTGCCAGAGTCCGGTGTGCCAGATTCCTGTGTGATGCGGGCGTTCATCCATGGACTCCAGGGGCGAATAAGCTTTTGGGTAGCAAGGATACCCGCTGCTTGGGAACCCCCGATCCCTCTGTGATACCAGTCCGACCGCAATGATCATCACCTGTCCCGCCTGCTCGGCCCGCTACAAGGTGGCCGAAAGCGCGATCCCGGAACGGGGGCGCAAGGTGAAATGTGCTGCTTGCGGGCACCAGTGGCTGCAGATGCAGGATGCGGATGCACTTGCGTCGGAGCCTGTCGCAAGCGGGCTATCCAGTCGTACCGACATGCCCGCGACCGCCTCGACAGGCCGGGCGCAGTCAGGCGCTGCCACACACGCTGTGAAGGGCATCAGGCTGCCCGCCTTCAAGTTGCCGTTCAAACTGCCCTTCAAGCTTCCTGGTGCTGCCGGAACACCGCAGCCGGTGGCAGCCCATGCCGCACTGCGTCAGAAGTCGCATGGCAAGATCAAGGGCACCTTGCGGCTGGCTGCGGGCGCGTCCTGGGCCGTCATTTTGGGGATCGCAGCTGGCGGGGTTGCGCTGGCGGTCCAGCATCGCACTGACATCGTGCGGGCATGGCCCGAAACGGCCACGGCCTTCAGCCTGATCGGCATGCCTGCCAACCTTTACGGGATCGACATCAGCGGCGTGCAAGTCGCATCGGGCGTGGATGCGACCGGTCCCCGGATCATTGTGGCCGGGGTCCTGCAATCAGTGTCCCGCACACCAGAGCCTGTGGCCTGGCTGCGGGTCGCGCTGGTCGATGAGACGGGCAAGGAAGTCGGCAACTGGATGGTCGATCCCGGCGTGAGCGAGCTTGCGCCCGGCGCGGCCCACCGGTTCACCACGGTGCGTCGCAACCCGCCACGCGGCAATCTGGAAGCCGTGATCGCGTTTGGCGAACCACCAAGGCTTGCCCCGCGCCCGGCCCCGGAACCTCCGGCAGACGCCGACAGTTTGCTAGGCGCATCAAGCGGCCATCCGGATGCCGATCTGAAGGCCAAGGTTGAAGGCGGCGGCACTGCAGCCCGATAAATTGAGGCACACCGGGAGAACAGAAAAACGCGGCAGAGGCTGCCGCGCTTCGAGTGAGATACGGGATCCGGTCAAGCCGGTCACAGGGTCCGGCGGCGACGGACTTCGGAGGCCGCGAACACCAGGGCAGCTGCAACTGCGACACCTGCCCAGAGCTGCCAGTCGGCGAAGGATTGAGCCAGCGCGCCAAGCAAAGCGGTCAGCTCTTCCATGACACCTTGGTCAAGCACATCGTCCATCCGGTCCAACGGTGCCACGACATAGGCGCCGATCAACCGGTACAGCGGATCGGACATGATGCCGGATGGCAGATCGATCAGCACCCCGAACAACGGGATCAGCACAAAAGGTGCAACCGCGATGATGAACGGTGCCTTGGGAGCCGCAGCCGAAACCAGCAGGAACCAGGCATAGACCGGCAGCGCCCACAACAGATAGATCAGCGCGGCAAGCCCGATCACCAGCCAGACCTGGCCGAGAGCGCCAATCATGCCCAGTGACAGACCCGGCAGGAAGCCATTGCCGACAACGATGGTCAATCCGACCAGGAACAGAAGGACATGCAGCGTGAACCCGGCCACAAAGGCCCAGAACAGTGTACCCAATGGCAGCGAGATCATGCGCGAGCCGACCGCCGTCAGGTCGGACACCGGCATCGATTTCCAGAACAGGATCGACCGGTCCTTGCGTTCCTCATACAATGTCGAAGACATGGCAAACGGCAAGGTGATCATGGCCAGCAGCGCAATCGGCACGGCAAGAAGGCCGGTGACCAGTGCATAGACCGTTTCCATCTGGGAGCGCTTTTCGGCATCGAGATAGGCGTGGAAGGGCTTTGCTCCGGTGCCGTCGTCGAACAGCAACCTGTTGCCCTCGCCCAGCACGACACGCAGATTGTCGATGCCGTTGACGGACATCGTCCCGGTCTGGTTGAGGTAGATTTCCTTGCTGAACATGCCCAGATCGAGGCGACCGACAATGGCTGCAACGATGACAAGCGCCGCCATCACCATGGCGATGATCATGGGCGTCCAGAACACCGTGCCACGATGGTCGGCCAGGTCGCGACGGATTTGCGTGATGAAGCTGCTCATGATGCAGTCTCCCGGTTGGAGGTCTCAAGGGTGGCCGGGCGCGGATTGCGCACGACGGCCAGCTGTGGGTGTGGCGGGCGGCGCGATGCCATGGGTACCCGGTCGAGCGGCATGACCGCCTGACGGGTTGCCGCCTGGGCAAGCAAAAGGGCCACCATCATCGCACTGTTCCTTGCGGTCCGGCATCGGCCAGCGCCACGAACAGGTCTGACAGGCTGACCCGGCGGCTGGCCCCGAACTGGGCCAGCTGATCGGCAGAGGCATTGTCGAGCACGGCTGTGGTCTTGCCCAGCACAGTGCGGGCATAGATCGGCTTCAGCACGGCCAGTGCTGCCGCCTGATCGTCGGCCACATCGACGGCCCGGAAGCGTTCGCCGATATCTTCCATCGCCGCATCCAGCGTCACCCGGCCATCGCGGATGAAGATGGTGTGGGTCAGGATCGCCTCGACTTCTTCCACCTGGTGTGTGGTGATGATGATGGTCCGGCTTTCGTCAAAGAATTCCGAGATCACCGCATCGTAGAATTTCCGGCGGTTGATGATGTCCAGGCCCAGCGTCGGCTCGTCGAGCACCAGCAGGCGGGCGTTGATCGACAGGGCAATCGCCAGATGGGCCTGCACGGTCATGCCTTTCGACAGGGCCTTGACCCGGTCGTTCAGCTTCACATTGGTGCGGCCCAGACGCTCGATGGCAGCCTTGCGGTCGAACTTCGGGTGCATGCCCTCGACCCAGTCCACCAGTTCGCCAACCCTGGCCCAACGGGGCAGGGTCGCCACATCGGCAATGAAGCACACGTCTTCCATCATCGATGCGCGCTGTGACAGCGGCGTGCGGCCACAGACGGTGAGTTCACCGTCATAAGGCAGAAGCCCAAGCAGGCAGTTCAACAGCGTGCTCTTGCCCGCGCCATTGGCACCGATCACGCCGACCACCCGGCCTTGCGGGATGGTGAGGTCCGTTGGGTACAGCGCCTGCTTGGTGCCATAGCGCTTGGCCAGGGCACGGGCCGTGACCAGCGGGGTGGTGATGTCCTGCCCGGTCATGCTGCACCGCCGGTCCGGTTCGGTTGCGACGGCTTCAGCAAGTCTGCGGCGGTCAGGCCCAGACGTTCGATCCGTTGCAGGATCACCGGCCACTCATCGCGCAGGAATTGCGCCTTCTCGCTGGCCATCAGATTGGCGCGCGCGCCTACAATTACAAACATTCCCAGCCCCCTTCTGCGTTCAACAACGCCATCATCTGCCAGTTCCGCATAGGCTTTCGACACG
>JALOSP010000081.1 GCA_025458365.1 Hyphomonadaceae bacterium | reverse complement strand
CGCCAGACAGTGCCTATATCCGGGCCAGCGCAGGCTTTGCCCGGGACGGTGCTGCTTCAGGCGTGTTTCCCGCGTGGACGGCTGGCGAGGTGGTCGCGCTCACCTGGGGGCCGGTGGCGGCCCTGTTGCTGGCCGGCCAGTTCGATCCGCAGTCTGCGGCCCGCCTGAAGCCTGCCCTGTGGCGGGCCCTGACGGCAGGATGAGGCGCCCGCAGCTTGAGGAATCAGGCCGGTTCGCTTTGCATTGAGGGGAGAGTCACCCCGGCAGCCGCAAGCCGGGCCCCGGCAGCGGCCAGAACTGGCGGCTCGAAGCGGGCGGCGTGTTTCAGCACGAGGGCCTCGGCGGTCAGCTCGGGCAGACCGCGCGCCAGCAGCGCATCAAACCCTTCCGTCGGGCTGGCAGCGGTGGCAAAGTCGATCAGGGTCTGGATTTCGCCCACTTTGGCCACTTTTTGCCGGGTGCGGGTGAGGCGCACGGTCTTGCCGCGCTCGATGCGCAAGACTTCCTCGATGGCATGGATCATGGTCCAGAAATCGGCCTCAGGCTTCCCGGTGGATGGTCCACCAGAATGGCCAGCAACCGGTTGAACGCGGCTTGGGCAATCACGGTCACGCCCTTGGCCTGGGCATTGGCCTGGAAGTTGCGCAACTGGCCGGCATCGGTGGAGGTGGCGATCACTGTGAGGATTTTCGAGTAGTCGGGCATCAGAGCCGCCTTTCCAGATTGGCTGAAGAACCTGGAACTCAAGTCGATCACGATGACCCTAACCCATTGCACGGGCGCGGTCCAATCAACACCGGCTGATTGGACCGGCCATTGTGATCGCCGTCGCCGTCAGCCCTTGCACGCATCCACCAAAACCGTCACAGCTTGGCCAAAGAACAATGCAGGGAGCACAGTCATGCCAGGTCGTCTTGCAGGCAAGAAAGCACTGATCACCGGGGGCGCGCAGGGGCTGGGCGCTGCCATCGCCACGCACTTTGTCGATGAAGGAGCCTCGGTGTTCATCACCGACCTCAATGGCGATGGTGCCCGCTGGCAGGCTGAAGCGATCAACGGCACCCACCCCAACATGGCCCAGCACGCCCAGCAGGATGTTCGGTCTGAAGCGCGTTGGAAAGAGGTGGTGCAGGAAGCCCATGATGCGATGGGTGGTCTCAATGTGCTGGTCAACAATGCCGGGATCGGCACCATGGGCACAGTCGAGGCCGAAAGCTTCGAGAACTGGAAACTGGTGCAGGAAGTCGATGTCGATTCGGTGTTTCTCGGCTGCAAATATGCCCTGCCGCTGATGAAGCCGCACGGGCGCGGGTCGATCATCAATATCTCCTCGATCGCGGGCCTGATCGCATCGGGCTATTATCCGTCCTACAATGCAGCCAAGGCGGCGGTCTGGCTGCTGTCGAAGTCGGTGGCGTTGCACTGCGCAAAGGTTGCCCCGCTGATCCGGTGCAACTCGATCCACCGCAGCTTCATCGAAACCCCGATCCTCGATGGCATGGTGGCGCTCGCCGGGTCGCAGGATGCCGCCTATGCCAAGCTCGGCCGTCAGATCCCGCTGGGTCACATCGGCGAACCGTCCGATGTGGCCTGGGCAGCGGTCTATCTGGCCAGTGATGAAAGCAAGTTCGTCACCGGATCGGAACTGAAAGTGGACGGCGGGATTTCGGCTCAATGAACCAGCGGTTTCCTGTAGAGCGGCTGCCTGTCACGCTGATCTTCAAGGATGCTTCCGGCTTCAAGGAAACCTATGGCGGGTCCACGGATACCGTGGTCTGCGAAGGCCAGTTCCTGAGGCCGGCCGGCGCGCCGCCGCACAAGACCATTGTGATCTTCATGCATCCCAGCGGGGTGATGAATCTCTTGCCCTTGCCCAATGCGCTGGCCGCGGCGGGCGTGCCGGTGATGACGTGCGGCTCGCGCTATCCGCACAATGACACCGGCCTGATCATGGAAAAGGTGCTGATCGATCTCGGTCACTATGTGCGCCACGCGCGCGAAGTGCTGGGCTTCGAGAAGGTGGTGCTGGCCGGTTGGTCCGGTGGCGGGTCGCTGTCGTTGTTCTACCAGTCGAACGCTGAACGCCCCCGACTGACTGACACGCCAGCGGGTGATCCGGTGGATGTGGCGGGGGCGGGCCTGATCCCGGCTGATGGCGTGATGCAGCTGGCAGCCCACGTCAGCCGGGCGATCACCCTGTCAGAATGGATCGATCCGGCCATCATGGATGAATTGCAGCCCGGGCGGCGCGATGCGGCCCTCGACATTTACGCCGACGTGCCCGCAGCGATGCCGCCCTACAGCGCGGACTTCCAGACAACGTATCGCGCTGCCCAGAAAGCCCGGATCGCGCGGATCACAGCCGATGTGTGTCAACGGCTGGAGGACTTCCGCAGGCAAGGCAAGCCGCATCAGGAGCATTGCTTCGTGGTGCATGGAACCATGGCCGATTTGCGCTGGCTCGATGCCAGCATCGACCCGAACGACCGGGTGCCCGGTGTCTGCTACATGGGCGACCCGAAAGTGGTGAACATGAGCCCGGCGCATCTGGCCCGGTTCTCCAGCTTGCGCTCGTGGCTTTCTCAATGGAGCGAGCATGGCCGTGCCGATGGCCCTGCTTGTGCTGCCGATGTTACTGTGCCCACCCTCGTCATCGAAAACAGCGCCGACGATGCCTGCACCCCCAGCCATGCCGCGCGCATCGTGGCAGGCCTGACCCGGGTGACCCCCGCTTTCCACCGGATTGACGGGGCAACGCACTATTATATCGGCCAGCGCCCGCAGCTTGCCGAGGCGACCGGCATCATCACCGGCTGGATGGCGCGGCACGGATTTCTGGGCATTTGACCGGCCATGGAGAGCTTTGCGGCCCTCTTGGAACACTTGCTGCTGACGCCACAGCGCAATGGCCGCCTTTCCTTGCTGACCGGCTGGCTGGCCGATACGCCGGATCCTGACCGGGGCTGGGGATTGGCGGCTCTGACGGGCGGGTTGAGCTTCAAGCATGCCAAAGCCGGGTTGGTGCGCGGCCTGATCGAGGATGCGGTCGATCCGGAGTTGTTCCGCCTGTCCTATGATTTTGTGGGCGATCTGGCCGAGACTGTGGCCTTGCTGTGGCCGGTGACCCAAGGAGCCAACCGGTCGCCAGATTTGAGCGAGGTCATCGAGGGCCTCCAGACCACGCCGCCACGCCAGATGAAGGCGCGCCTTGCCACATGGCTTGACGGGCTGGATTCGACGGGTCGCTGGGCCCTGCTGAAGCTGATTACCGGCGGCATGCGGGTCGGCGTCTCGGGACGGATGGCCCGGCAGGCTGTGGCTGATCTGGGCAAAGTCGATGTTGGGGCGGTTGAGGAAGTCTGGCACGCCCAGGCACCGCCCTATGCAATGCTGTTCGACTGGCTGGAAGGCCGCAGTGACGGGCCACCGGCGCGCCAGCCCGGCGCCTTCCGGCCCGTGATGCTGGCCCATCCGCTGGACGAAAACGTGCTGGCCGCCATCAGCCCGGCCACCCACATCGCTGAATGGAAGTGGGATGGCATCCGGGTGCAGGTCGTGTCCGAAGGCGGAGTGAAACGGCTCTATACCCGCACCGGCGAAGACATCTCGCACACGTTCCCGGATGTGGTGGCCGGGATCGACTTCGAGGCGGTGCTGGATGGCGAATTGCTGGTGCGCGCTGCCAATGGCGGCGTGGCCGGGTTCAACGACTTGCAGCAGAGGCTCAACCGCAAGACGGTGGATGCCAGGAAACTGGCTGCCTTTCCAGCCTTTGTGCGAGCCTATGACCTGCTTGCGACGCCCGGGCGGGACTGGCGCGAGGCCCCGCTGCGCGAACGCCGCGACGGCTTGCAGCGGGTGATTGCACAAAGCCTGTCGGGCGTTTTCGATCTGTCGGAAGCGGTTCCGTTCAATGCCCTTGACGCTCTGACCAGTTTGCGCGCGAGTCCGCCTGATCCCCGTGCCGAGGGACTGATGCTCAAGCGGCTCGACAGCCCCTATCTGGCAGGCCGCGTGACCGGACACTGGTGGAAGTGGAAGCGCGAACCGATGCGTGCCGATTGCGTGCTCGTCTATGCCCAGCGTGGCCACGGCAAACGGTCCAGCTTGTATTCGGACTTCACCTTTGCGGCCTGGACCGGAGAGCCGGGCGAGCCTGGCCGGGCGCTGGTGCCGGTGGGCAAGGCCTATTTCGGCTTCACTGATGCCGAACTGGTCCAGCTTGACCGGTTTGTACGCGAAAACACCGTGGAACGGTTTGGCCCGGTGCGCGCCGTGCGGGCCGGCGAGGACTTCGGTTTCGTTCTGGAGGTCGCGTTCGAGGGCCTGGCCCGGTCCACTCGCCACAAATCCGGCCTCGCCATGCGGTTTCCCCGGATCGCCCGCCTGCGAACCGACAAGCCCGCTCGTGAGGCTGACACGCTTGCGACATTGCTGAAGTTGCTTGCGGAAGACTGAACAGCGACACAATGCCGCGTCGCCGGACGCATCTTTTGGCTGTTTCATGGCGTGATCAACCAAAGCAGCGTGGTGGCAGTGCAATGGCAGACCGGAGGTCCACCGACTTCTTGGGTGGTATTCCGGCTGGTGGCGTTCCAATCCGCGATGCAACGCCTGACAGTGCCCGGGTGATCGCAGAAGGTGCGGCCCGGCTGGCAGCGCTTGATGCCACAGCAGAACTGGCGCTGCGTTTGCCGCAGGCCAGCGCCCGGTTCACGGGCGGCGCCCGGTTGCTGGCCTGGCTGTTTCTGGCGGTCGCAGGATTGATGGTGGTCGCGGCCTGGACTGGCGGCCTCGCAGCAGGGACAATGCTGATCGGTGCGATGGTCCTGCTGGTCGGGCTTGTCCGGCTGGGACTGGCGCTGGCTGCGCTTTCAACCATCGCCGACACGACCGGTGCCGCCTGCCCGCCGCCAGCAGACGATGCCGAATTGCCGGTTTACACAATTCTGATCGCGCTCCATCGCGAGGCCAGCGTGACCCGGCAACTGGCGGGCGCGATTTCGGCGCTGGACTGGCCGAAGGACAGGCTGGATGTGATCTTTGTCCTTGAAGACGGTGACACCGAAACACGGATGGCCCTCATTGACGCCAGTCGTGCGCTGGATTGCCGGATCCTCAGCCTTCCGCCAGTCGGCCCGACAACCAAGCCGAAAGCGCTTCAGGCTGCCATGCGGTTTGCCAGAGGTTCGCTGGTCTGCGTTTTCGATGCCGAGGATCTGCCTGACCGGGGTCAGTTGCGCGCCGCCCAGGATGCCTTTCTTGCAGGGGGTGCCCGGCTTGGGTGTGTCCAGGCTCCGCTGGTGACCTGGAACGACCGGGAAAGCTGGATCGCCCGGCAATTTGCCATCGATTACGCGATCTGGTTCCGTCTTGTTCTGCCCGGACTGGCGCGGATCGGACGATTTCTGCCGCTGGGCGGGACATCCAACCATTTCCGGACCGAAGCCTTGCGGGCCGTCGGCGGATGGGACCCCTACAATGTGACCGAGGACGCCGACCTGGGCTTGCGGCTGGCCCGGCACGGCTGGACAATCGCCACCATCACGCCGCCGACCCGTGAGGAGGCGCCCCCCAGGCTGTCCAGCTGGGTGCGCCAGCGCAGTCGATGGATCCAGGGCCATATTATCACGCTGGCGGTTCATGCCCGCTCACCGGGCAAGCTACTGTCCGCGCTTGGTCCTGGCGGCATGGTCGGGCTGCTGGTCGCGCTGGTGATCGGGCCTCTGGCAGCGCTTGTCAGGTTGCCGCTGTTTGCTGGCTTGCTGGTTGCAGCCGGGCGCGGCACAGTCGATGTTTCAGGCCTTGTGATCGCCCTGGCCGCATCCTTGATCGAAATCATTCTCGCGGTTCTGGCAATCGCGCGCGACGGTCGATGGAGGCTGCTGACGGGATTTCTCTGGCTGCCACTCTATCAGATGGTGCAGATCATCCCCGCCGGCCTTGCCCTTCACACGGTTCTGACGCGCCCGCACTATTGGCAAAAGACAGACCATGGATCACAGGCCCGCAGCCACGCGCCTGCAGCCGACCGGACTTGAAACCACCGGCGTGTTTGCGTCAGATGCCTCCATGACCATGCCCGTCACACTTGCACTGCTGGCGCTGTTTCTTGCCGCGTTCGGTTTTGCCTCTTGGCGGGCGGGCAGGCCGACGCAATTTGGCAAGGTCCGGATGATCCCCTGGACACCACTGATCATCGTCTTTGCAGTCGCTGCCCTGATGATGCTGGTTCACGTGGTCAATCTCTTGGGCATCGAGACGGGAAGGCCGGGCGGGTACTGACGGCTGGCAGCCGCGCACTGGGGGCATGCACGCGTAGCTCCCGGTCTACCCCGCGCGTTTCCGTGTCTATTGCGGCTGGGGACAGTCACGCTCCAGCGGCTCTACCGTCAATCCAGCGGCGGACCCGCTGCCAGAACCGCACCGGCCAGATAGAGTGATCCCGCGATCAGGACCCGACAGCCCGGCCCCAGACGCTCCAGCA
>JALOSP010000080.1 GCA_025458365.1 Hyphomonadaceae bacterium | reverse complement strand
ATCTCGTGGTGGCGCCGCGCCTGTTGGGCCAAGACATGCGCACCATCGAGGCCCTGATCGACTCCATCTATCGGCGCGAATACAAGTTCGCCGGTCTGGCGCTATGGACAGCCATCGGCCACATCGAACTGGCAGTGTGGGACATGCTGGGCCGGACTGCTGGCCTGCCCTGCACCAGTTTCATGGGCACCCGGATACGCGAATCCGTCCCGGTCTATCTCTCCAGCCTGAGCCGGAATTCCACGCCGGAAGAGGAAGTCGGCTTCCTGTCCGAACAGCTCGCCCGCACCGGAGCGAGCGCGGTCAAGATCAAGGTCGGTGGCCGGATGAGCCGCAACCGCGATGCCGCACCCGGTCGCCAGGAGGCGCTGGTAGCGCTGGCCCGGCGCGAACTGGGCGATGCCATCACCATCCATGCCGACGCCAATGGCAGTTTTGACGCCCCGACCGCGATCCGGTTGTGTCAGGTGCTGGAGGATCACGGGGTCGATATTCTCGAAGAACCCTGCCCCTATGAAGACTTCGAAATGACTGCCCAGGTGACGCGTTTCGTGCGCCGCCGCCGGATGAAACTGAAGATCGCAGGTGGTGAGCAGGATGGCGCGATGGAGCGCTGGCGCTGGTATCTGGAAAACCGGGCGCTGCATGTGTTGCAGCCTGATTTCATGTACAATGGCGGCATGAGCCGGACGCTGAAAGTGGCCCGCATGGCGGACGGCGCTGGCGTGCCCGTCGCGCCGCACTATCCACGCAACGGGGTCGAAACCGTCGAGCTGCTGGCCTTTGCCGCCACTACGCCCAATCTTTATGGCTTTCAGGAATACCGGGCCCGTGAGCGGGCCTTGAACTTTGGTCATTCACCCATGCTATCACCTGTCAATGGTGAATTGCCCGTGCCGACAGGGCCGGGATTTGGCGCCACCTATGATCCGGACATCTTTGTTCGCGGCCAGCGGCTCAACACGGTGGAGCGCGCGTCGTGAGCCGGCCAATCAGCCGCCGTGCCGCAATGGCCGGTCTGGCCAGCCTGTCGGGCATGGCCGGTGCCGGACCGGCGCTGGCCCACCCGCTATTTGCCACCCGCCGCCGCGACGGGCTCTATGCCTTTGACGAGCAGGAGCCACTGCTGGACCTGGAAACAACAAGTTCCAGCCCGATCATCATCGATCGTTTCGATATGGTCGAAGTCAGCGCAGAATCGGTTCTGCTGCGTGTTGTCTCGCGCGATGGCGCCTTCGGGGTGACCGCCGCCAGCCCCAACAAATGGGCCGAGGTGCGGCCCCTGCTGAAGTCCCTCGTGTTGCCTTCATTGATCGGACGCGATGCGCGACGACTGGAACAGCATTTGTGGGCATTCTCCCGCGAGCAATATGAATATGCCGGGGCCCCGATGTGGAATGCCTGGGGCCATGCCGAATGTGCGGTGTTCGACCTTTTGGGCCAGGTCAGCGGGCGGCCCGTGGCCGACCTGCTGGGCGGGGTCAAACGCACCAGCATCCCGATGTATATCAGTTCCAACCGGCGCGGCGGAGACCCGCGCGAGGAAGTCGATGCCATGGCCGCAGCAGTGGAGGCCAGCGGCTGTCGCGGTGTAAAGGTCAAAATCGGCGCCCGGATGAGCCGGAACCGCGATGCCCGTCCCAGCGATGGTTTCAGTGCCACAACAGACCAGACTTGGAGCGAGGCCATCGTGTCCCTGACCCGCGCCCGGTTTGGCGATCGCTTCACCATCTATGCCGATGCCAATGGCAGCTTTGATGCGCCCACTGCGATTGCAAAGGCCGCGATGCTGCGTGCCCACGGGGTTGCCTTGTTCGAAGAGCCCTGCCCCGGCGACGATCTTGTCATGACTGGTCAGGTGACCCGGGCGCTCGCCCGCCGGAGAGGCAATCCGCTGGTAGCCAGTGGCGAGAACGAGGGCAATCCGACCGTGTGGCGCCAGTGGATTGACGGGCGCCATCTCGATGTGGCCCAGCCTGACCCGCACTATGGGGGCGGCCTGATCCATTGCATCGCCGTGGCCCGGCTGTGCGCGGCGGCTGGCCTGAAGTTCAACCCCCACTGGCCGCGCGAAGGGCCGGAACAGGCACCGCTGGTCCATCTGTGCGCCGCTGCGCCCGAATTGTGGGGCTTGCAGGAATATCGCCTGCGTCCGCGCCCGCACCCCTATGGCCCGATCTCCACCTATGAATTGCGTGATGGGGCGATGCAATTGCCAGCCGAGCCGGGCTTCGGCGTGCGCTATGATTCAGCGCTATGGACACGGGCGGTGGCGCTGTGAACCGGATGTTGCTACCTGCCATCGCCGTCTTGGGATGCGCCGCGTGCGCGGCGCCCGGGCAGCTGGCGGCGCCGTCCGGGCAGATGATTTGTGACGTCACCCGCCATGGCGCGATTGCCGGTGATGGCGCCAGTGACGATGCCGCCATTGCCGCCGCCATCGACCGCTGTGCCGGGCATGGCGGACAGGTGCGGGTCCCCGCTGGAGTGTTCCTGTCGGGCGGGATCGCATTGAAATCGCACATGGAGCTGCATCTGGCCCCCGGCGCAAGTCTGCGCGGCGCGCCCAATCTGGCAGACTATCGGACGCTCCCTACTGGCGATCAGGAGCGCAGCCGGGGTCTGGTTTCCGGGATTGGTGTGACGGATGTGACCATCACCGGGTCTGGCACGCTTGATGGTGCGGGCACGCCGTTTCACGCCACGCCCAATGCGCGCCCGCACTTTACGCTTGGCCTGTTTGATTGCTCCGGCGTGCGTGTCAGCGGCATCACGCTGATTGATCCGGCCAAGTATCAGGTCACCACCAATCGCTGCAGCAATGTGACCTTGGATGGCGTGACCATCCTGTCAGACATGCTGGCACCCAATGCTGACGGTATTCAGGTGCGCGATAGCAGTGATGTGACGATCACCAATTGCAGGATCGAGACCGGCGATGATGCCATCGTGCTGAAATCCAGTGCCCGCTGGGTGGAGCGTGTGCGGGTCAGCGGCTGCAGGCTGGTGTCGGATGATGCGGCCTTCAAGTTCGGTACCGGGTCCGAACCCGGCATCCGCGACGTGGTGGTGGAAGACACGATCATCACAGGCTCGCGCTATGGCATCGCCCTGTTCATGCAGGATGGTGGGATCTATGAGCGGGCCGTGTTCCGCAATCTCACGATCGAGACCGGCGGGCGCCATGCACGCGAATATCCGGTGTTCATCGATATCGACACCCGACAGCCGGACAGCGCCGCAGGCTGGGGCCGGGTGCGGGATATCGCCTTCGAACAGGTCCAGATTGCGACACGCGGCAATATCCTGATCCAGGGGCAGCCTGGTCACGATGTGGAGGGGCTCAGCTTTTCGGACGTCACCATGCGGGTCGCCAGCGCCGTGGATGTGACGCAGATCAACGGCAAGCCGCGCGGCAACCGCGCCCATGCGCCCAGAACGGGTGCGGCGGACTATTCCAACTTGGCAGGCCACTTTGTTCTGGGTCATGTTGATGGTCTCGGCCTGGCGAATGTGGTGACGCAGGCCGCCACACCTGGTGATGCGCGCGCGCCGCTGGTGCTGCGCGATGTGCGTGGAGTGACGGGCACAGTTTACACCCATGATGGCAGCCCGCAATGAGCATCGACCGCCGCACACTGCTGGCCGCCACTGCCATTCCAGCCCTCACCGCTTTGCCTGTTGCAGCGTGCGGCCATGCCGCCCCTGCCACCGCCCCGGGCGGGGCGGCAACGCGCTGGAGTCAGGCCCGCCAGATTGTCGCGGCGATCCGCCGGGTGCGCATTCCCCGGCGCAGCTTCATACCCAGCCGCATCGACGCCGACCTTGAAGGCGACATGCGCCCGGCCATCCTGCGTGCGATTGATGCTGCCCATGCGGCAGGTGGCGGCCGGGTGGTGATCCCGGCGGGGCAGACGTTTCTCAGCGACGGGCCGATCCATCTGAAATCCAATGTCGCCCTGCATCTGGAGGCAGGCGCCACTTTGCGGTTTTCCGGCAACCACGACGCCTATCTGCCGCCAGTGTTCACCCGGTGGGAGGGCACCGAGTGCTGGATGCGCTCGCCCTTCATCTATGCGCGCGGCGCGTCCAATATCGCCATCACCGGGTCCGGCACGATTGACGGTCAAGGCGAGGCCAATTGGCTGCCGTGGCGGCCACAGCAACGCGCTGACCAGACGCTGCTGCGCGACATGGGCCGCGATGGCGTTCCGGTGGAGCAGCGTGTCTTCGGCAAGGACGCCCGGCTGCGCCCATTGTTTGTTCAGTTTGTGGAGTGCGAGCGGGTGCTGGTCCAGGGCGTGACGCTGCGCGACAGCCCGTTCTGGTGCGTTCATCCGGTCTATTGCAGCGACGTGATCGTGCGCGGGATCACGATCGTCAGTCGCCATATCAACTCCGACGGGGTTGATCCGGACTCGAGCCGCCGGGTGCTGGTAGAGAATTGCAGCTTTGAGGTGGGCGACGATGGCGTGGCGCTGAAGGCCGGGCGCGATCAGGATGGCTGGCGGGTCGGGCGGGTGTGCGAAGATATCGTGGTGCGCAACTGCCGCTATCTCGGCGATACCGGCGGCGGCATGGCCATCGGCAGCGAGATGTCCGGCGGGGTGCGCCGGGTGTTTGTCGATGGCTGGGACATTCCGCGAGCCAGCCACACGCTCTATTTCAAGGCCAACCGGGATCGCGGCGGCTTCATTGAGGATGTGCGCATCCGCAATGTCCGGGCAGGCAGTGTCCGCGCGCTGATCAAATTCTCCAATGACTTCCACAGCTATCGCGGCGGCAATTTCCCCACCCGCTTCCGCCGCATCACCATGGAAAACGTCACCTGCGACACCGCCCAAGTCGGCCTGCACATCTCCGGCGATGCCAGCGCGCCGGTGGAGGACATCGTGATCCGGAATGTGACACTCGCCCGCGCCGAAGCGCCCATGCAAGTGGCGCACGCGCGCGGAGTGATGTTGGACCGCGTGCGAATCAATGGGGCAGAGGTCGGCAGCCTGGTCGAAGTGCCGCGCGAGCAGTGGTTGCGACTGCCGAATTGAAGCTTGGATTCACGCCGGGCCAGGCTTTCGGCTGAAGGTCACGTGTTCGAGCCCGTCGAAGTGGGCGCCACACGTCAAGACTGGGGTTTCGAAGGCTCGACCCGTCGGCTGGATGATTGTGCCCTTTTCTACTGAACATGACCTGAGCCCTTTGGGTCCCACGATCTTTATGAGAGTCGTGCTGCTTGTGCTCTGCGCCCCAACTTTGGACCATTCGAGGCTGGAGTTTTCCGGCCTTGGTCACCCTGGCGGGCTGGGTTCGCCAGGGTGATTTACCAATGGGATCGGGACCTTGTTGCCGATGGCACCATGTGGTCGGACCTCGTTGTAGTATCTGCGCCAGTTCTCCAACTTTTCGGCCGCATCCGCAAGGCTGAGGAACCATGTGGCGTTCAGGCATTCGGCCCGCAGTCGGCCGTTGAACGCTTCGATGAAGGCATTGTCGGTGGGCTTGCCTGGCCGCGAGAAGTCCAGCGTGACACCCTTTGCAAAGGCCCACAGGTCAAGATCGCGGGAGATGAACTCCGAGCCCTGGTCGACACGGATCGCCTTTGGATAGCCGACCTTCGCACAGGCTCTGTTCAAGGCTTCGATGACGTCAGCAGCCCGGTAGCTAAACCTCGGATCGATCACCGGTGCGAACCGCGTGAATGTATCGACCACGGTCAATATCCGAAACTTCCGCCCTGTGGCGAGCTGATCATGGACGAAGTCCATCGCCCAGGTCTCGTTCGCTTGTGTGGCATCTTTCCTGTCCTCCCGCAGCTTGGCTTTGACCCGCCGCTTCGGTGTCTTGTTCCGCAGCTGAAGGCCCATCTCATTGTAAAGACGGCGAACCTTCTTGTGGTTCACCACCCAGCCTTCGCGCTGGAGCATCACCTGGACACGCCTGTAGCCATACTTCACGCGGGTCTCGCAGATCTCCTTGATCCGAGCTTTCAGTCCGGCCTGATCGCTGCGACGGGCCTTGTAGTGGTAGGTGGAGGTGTCGATCTCGAAGACCCGGCAAGCCCGCCTGATCGACACATCCCAATCCACTGTGGCTTCCGTCGCCAGCTCGCGTTTGCGACCAGGGTGAGCGTCTGCGCGCCACCGGTTCAAGCGCTGGCGCGAACGAGCTTTCGGCGGATCCTTCGGGCTACAATCGATCCCCCGGATCGATTGCTAAACGCCCTCAGCCTGCAGCATCTCCTTGTCGAGTGACAAGTCAGCCACGAGCTTCCGCAACTTCGTATTCTCGTCTTCCAGCTGCTTCAGCCGACGCATCTCGGTCGGTAGAAGACCGTCATACTTCTTCTTCCAATTGAAGTACGTCGCCTGGCTGATCCCGGCCCGCCGACAGATCTCCGCGACCGGAATCCCGTCGGCTCCCTGCTTCAAAATGAACGCCTTCTGCGCGTCCGAAAACTTGCTCGCCTTCATCGTCTTCCGCTCCTCCCAGCCAGGGGATGATGACGC
>JALOSP010000079.1 GCA_025458365.1 Hyphomonadaceae bacterium | reverse complement strand
GGTTCCGATCCGCCATGGCATGAGCCTGGGCGAACTCGCCGGTCTGATGAATTCCGACTTCGCGATTGGCTGTGACCTCACCGTGGTGCGCTCTGAAGGCTGGCGCCGGGGCGATCATGCGGGCGCCACCGGCCTGCCCTGGGTGATGCCGTCACCCAACATGCCGACGCCAGATACCGCGCTGGTCTATCCGGGCACCTGTCTGCTGGAAGGCACCAATCTGTCCGAAGGGCGCGGCACGACCCGCCCGTTCGAGATTGTCGGCGCGCCGTTCATTGACGGGCTGGCGCTGGCCAACGCCTTGAACAGGCTGGCCCTGCCGGGCGTGCGCTGGCGGCCACAGAGTTTCACGCCAAGCTTCTCCAAACATGCCGGAATGCTCTGCGGCGGCGTGCAGGTGCACATCACAAACCGGCGCGCCTATGCCCCTGTCGCCACCGGCATCGTAATCTTGTCCACCATCGCACAGATGCATGTGGAGGATTTCGCATTTCTACCCGGCACGCCACCCTTCTTCGACCGGCTGGCCGGGACCGACTGGCTTCGCGAGGCCATTACCTCGGGCGTGTCGCTGACGGCCATGGTGGACCGCTGGCAGCCAGGGCTGGACGCCTTCATGACGCAACGGGCAGGGCATTTGCTCTACTGAGTTGGCTGCACACCAACCCGCAGCGTCACATTGATCCGTCGCACGCCAGCCAGGGCAGGGTGCGGCACCGGAACATCAAACAGATCGCCCGGCAGGCTGCCCAGAAGGTCGCTGGAGCCAGCCAGCACCCGGTCCACGCCGTGATAGCGCAACCGGCCATCACCGCGCAGCGCCATCACCGCACCGCTGGCCAGACGGAAGGATCGCGTCGGGTCGGTGCGCTTGGTGCCACCAAGCCGGAACACGGCAGTGTCGCCGAGGGACACAGACAGAACAGGAGCGGTCAAATCGGCCTCTGTATCATCCACATGCAGGCCCATGCGGGCGCTGGCGTGATAGAGATTGATCAGGCAGGCATCGGGCATTCGGGCTGCGTCGAGATGGGTGCGCCACAGATCAAGCAGTGCATCGGGGATCCGCGGCCAGGCCTGCCCGGTGACCGGATGGGTGGCCTGATAGCGATATCCCGCGATGTCACTGACCCAGCCCATGGGCCCGCAATTGGTCATCCGCACGGAAAACGGCTGACCAGTGCCCGGCATCACTGGCTGGAACGGCGGGGCCAGATCCAGCACGGCGCAGACCGTGGCCAGCAGGTCACGTTGGGCGGCATCTGTCAGCTGGTCGATGATCAAGGCTGGCGGGGCATCAGGACGGGACTCGGCAAACAGAAAGGCCGGGTTGCCCCGGCCTTGGTGAAACGTGAGGCGACAGCTTCACTGTCGTCGCAGCGCCTCCAGCTCTTCCTTCAGCTTGAGCTTCTTGCGCTTGAGGGTGGCGATTTCGATGGCATCAGAAGCGGGGCTGCGTTGCACTTGCTGGATTGTCTGATCCAGACGAGCGTGGCGGTCCGAGAGTTCGCGGATATGCGCTTCCAATGCCATGGGCACCTCCTTGCTGTTGCCAGGATCGTCAGGAAACCACGAGATCACAAAAGAGTCACATGGAATCTTTCGCCGCAGGGGCGAATTTTCCAGTGGCTGACCGACAGACGCGCAAATGTGATCAGCGGGCGGAGAATGGACCTATTGCGCCGTCCAGCCGCCATCCATGGCAAGTGCCGCGCCATTGACCGAAGCGCCTTCGTCTGACGCCAGAAACAGGCAGAGCGCTCCGATCTGTTCGACGGTGACGAATTGCTTGGTCGGCTGGGCGGCCAGCAGCACGTCACGCACGACTTCGTCCTCGGTGATGCCACGGGCCTTGGCCTGATCGGGGATCTGGGCCTTGACCAGCGGGGTCAGCACATAGCCGGGGCAGATCGCATTGCAGGTGACGCCGTCGCGGGCATGTTCCAGCGCCACCGCCTTGGTGAAACCGACCACGCCGTGCTTGGCAGCCACATAGGCGCTCTTGAACGGAGAGGCGACCAGCCCGTGGGCCGAGGCGATGTTGATGATCCGGCCCCAGCCTGCCCTGGCCATGCCCGGCATGGCCGCGCGCGTGGCGTGAAACGCGCTCGACAGATTGATCGCGATGATCGCGTCCCATTTGTCGGGCGGGAAGTCCTCCACCGGGGCCACATGCTGGATGCCGGCATTGTTGACCAGCACATCGAGGCGGCCATGGATGGCAGTGGCCCTTTCAACCATGGCGCTGATCTCGCCCGGCACCATCATGTTGGCGGGATCATGCGTCACAGTGCCGGTCGTCAGCGCCTGCACGGACCGCACCGCTTCGGCAATCTGGTCGGCGCTGCCCAACCCGTTCAGCACCACGTTACAGTTGCGGGCGGCAAAGGCCAGCGCAATGCCAAGCCCGATGCCGGAGGTGGAGCCGGTAACAAGAATGGTTCTGGTCGGCGGTGTCATGGTCGGTCCCTCTTGCGCCGCGTCTCAATAGACTGCACCAAAGCCGCTGACGAGGGGTGCGGTTGCCACAGGCGGACGCAGCCCCGACAGAACACAGCCCGCATACAGTATTGAAGGGTTCCTGCATGCTAGACGATCCCGCGATTGACGCCTTCACCACGGCCTGGCCCGCCTTCATGCTGTTTGGTGCTGTGGCGCTGGGCCTGTGGGCGGCGGCCATCGGAATCTATGTGGCGCTGACCCCGCACAAGGAGTTTGCATTGGTCCGGGCCGGGAACACTGCGGCGGCTGTGTCACTGACCGCACTGGTGGTCGGCATGGCAATTCCCTTGTCGGTGGCTTTGGGCACATCGACCTCGCTGGTCGATCTGGTGATCTGGGGGGCCTTGGGACTGGTACTGCAATTGCTGGCCTTCCGGGTGGTCGACCTGATCCTGCGCGACCTGCCCAAGCGCATTGCCGATGGGGAGATGGCCGCCGCCATCCTGCTGGCCGGGGTCAAGACCGGGGCCGCCGTACTGACGGCTGCGGCCATGGGCGCCTGAGGCAGACTGGATGAGAATCCCCGACTGGATGTTCTATCTGCTGGTGATTGCCGCGCTGCTCTACGGTTGCGGCAATCGCGGCGGTGACCGTCTGGACGACAGGTTCGAGGCGGAGCGTCAGGCGGGTGGCTTCCAGCCAGCTGATGAGGCCGACCCGGTCGCACCGGCGGGCGAAGGCGATGGTGATGGCCAGGCCTTGCCCTCGCCCTCGCGGTTTGACGAACAGGGGCTGGTCGATGCCGAAAACCCAGAACTCTATTCCACCGGCACCGCATTCGCTGTCGGCCCGGACGGCGGCTGGCTGACCGCCAGCCATGTGGTGCGCGGCTGCCCGACCGTAGGGCTGGTCAGCGCCGATCAGGAAACCGCCGTGCGGGTCCGGCAGGTTCTGGTTTCACCCAGGGCTGACGTCGCCTGGCTCGACACCGATGGCGGGCCGCAACCTTTTGCCATGGACCTGGACGAGCGGGACTTGCGGCTGAATGCCCTGGGCTTCCATGTCGGCTTTCCGCAAGGCAATCCTGGCGAAGTCATCACCCGCCTCATGGGCCGCCAGACACTGGAGACCCGTGGCGCCTGGCGTGGCGAAGAACAGACCCTGACCTGGGCCGAAGTGGCCCGGACGCCCGGCCTGAACGGTTCGCTGGGCGGCCTCTCGGGCGGGCCGGTGTTTGATTCACGCGGGCGTGCGCTTGGTGTCACCATCGCTGAAAACCCGCGCCGGGGCCGGGTAATCACCACCGCAGCCGAATCCGTGACCGAAATCGTCGAACGGGCCGACCTGACCCTGGCAGGCGACCCGGCCCCGCCACTGGACCCTGATGCCTTCACCAAAAGGGGCGACCGGCTACGGGCCGACCGTCGGGTGATGCAAGTGGTCTGCCTGCCAGATTGAAAGTCGGCGATCGAGCCTGCCTGCGCTTGTTTTGGAGATTGTCCCATGTCCCTGCCCTCCCTGCTTGCCGAAATCCTGGACAGTCTGGACTTGCCGCCGGTGTCTGTGGATGATCAGGTACACTTCACCCCGTCCACCCCGCTGCCGTCGTGCTTTCCTGTCAGTGACCTTGCGGCGGCTTCGATTGCGGCGGTGGGTGTTGCCCTGCAGGCATTGATGGGCGGTGCTGTGCCGGTCCGGGTTGACCAGCGGCTGGCGAGCCTCTGGTTCGGCTGGTCGATCAGGCCTGAGGGATGGACCATGCCGGCGCCATGGGACGCGCTTGCAGGCGACTATCGCACCGCCGACGGCTGGATCAAATTGCACACCAACGCCCCGCATCACCGGGCCGCAGCGCTGGCGGTTCTGGGCTGCGCACCGCAGCGCGATGCCGTCGGGCAGGCGGTGTCGCGGTGGGCAGGCGACGAGCTGGAGGCTGCCATTGTTGCAGCCGGCGGGTGTTCGGCGCTGTTGCGTAGCCAGACGGACTGGGCGGCGCATCCGCAAGGCAGGGCCGTCGCGAGTGCTCCACTGATCACGCGGGACCCCACCCATGCGGCTGTTCCGTCCGACTGGCGCCCCAGTACCGAACGCCCCCTGGCCGGGCTGCGTGTGCTGGACCTGACGCGGGTGCTCGCTGGGCCGGTCGCGACACGCACACTGGCAGGATACGGCGCCGAGGTGCTGCGGATCGACCCGCCAGGCTGGGACGAGCCGGGCGTGATTCCTGAAGTCACGCTCGGAAAGTGCTGCGCGCGACTCGATCTGAAGCAGACCGGGGATCTTGAACGCCTCAAGGCCCTGATGTCATCCGCCGACATTCTGGTCCACGGATACCGGGCTGATGCGCTGACCAGACTTGGGCTCGACACCGCCCAGCGGCAGGCGATCCGGCCGGGCCTGATCGACATAAGCCTCAATGCCTATGGCCACACCGGCCCCTGGGCCAATCGCAGGGGCTTTGACAGCCTCGTGCAATTCTCCACCGGCATCGCAGCATCGGGGATGGCATGGCGTCATGCCGATGCGCCCGTGTCGCTGCCGGTTCAGGCGCTGGATCATGCGGCGGGGTATCTGCTGGCTGCCGCCGCAATTCGCGGGCTGGTATCCCGGCTGCATGGTGTCGGCCCCATCACAGCCCGCCTGTCACTGGCGCGAACGGCGCAACTGCTGATCGACCATCAGGCCAGCCCGACAGAGGCAGACTTCCCGCCGTCCTGCGAACCCGACTTTGCACCGGCTCTCGAAAACACAAGCTGGGGGCGCGCAACCCGGCTGAAACCACCGCTGTCAGTCGGAGACTTGACGATGCACTGGGACCGCCCTGCCAACGCGTTGGGGTCCAGCCCGGCAGCCTGGGCCGATTGAGACTGGCCTCAACCGACCTGATAATCCCGGGCCAGTGACCAGGCCGGGATTTTCCGACGGGCCACTGACACGGCATGCAAGTCGACATCCCAGACCAGCACGCCGGGCCGATCATGGTCCAACCCGGCCACGACCCGGCCCCAGGGGTCGATCACCCGGCTGTGGCCCCAGGTCTTGCGGCCATCCTCATGCAGACCGCCTTGGGCAGGCGCCAGCACCCAGGAACCGGTCTCGATGGCACGCGCACGGGTCAGCACATCCCAATGGGCTTCTCCTGTCACAGCGGTGAAGGCTGACGGGATTGCGATCACATCTGCCCCCGCCCGGGCCAGCCGCCGGTAGAGTTCGGGAAACCGCACGTCATAGCAGATGGTGATGCCAAGCTTGACGCCGCCGACCTGGAGCACCGGCGCATGATGGCCCGCATCATAAACAGCACTTTCACGGGTCTCGGCGCCCGCCGCGCCGGGATCGCCCAGGTTCACGTCAAACAGATGGATCTTGTCATAGTGACCCAGAACCGCTCCGTCTGGGCCAAACACCACACACCGGTTGACTGCACGGCTGCCATCCCCGGCGCGCAGCAGCAAGGAGCCGACCACCAAAGTCACCCCATGCTGCATGGCGAGCGCTGCCCAAGGGGCCAGAGCGGCTGGATCGTCCACATGCGGAGCAGTGTCGAAAAACACCGGCCGGTCGCGTTGCAGCAGGTTGGAACCCTCCGGCGTCATCACCAGCGTGGCGCCAGCGGCTGCGGCCTCTGCGACAAGGGCAGCGGCGTGGCCAAGCGCAGTATCAACAGTGGCAGGCGTGCAGGTCTGGACCAGTCCGATACGCATGCCAGTCGCTCCTTGCCTCAGTGTTTGAAGTGCCGCACGCCAGTAAACACCATGGCGATCCCGGCCTCGTCTGCCGCAGCGATCACGTCGGCGTCGCGGATCGAGCCGCCCGGCTGGATCACGCTGGTGGCGCCTGCCTCAACAGCTTCCATCAGACCGTCCGGGAAAGGGAAGAAGGCATCGGATGCACAGGCACAGCCCACAGTCTTTGGCGCATCCCAACCGGCCATGTCGGCGGCTTCGCGGGCGCGCTGGGCCGCGATCCGGGCCGAGTCGCGCCGGTTCATCTGGCCTGCACCGATCCCGGCGGTGACGCCATCTTTCGCATAGACGATGGCATTGGACTTCACATGCTTGGCGACTTTGAAGGCAAACAGCATGTCAGCGATTTCGGTCGGGGT
>JALOSP010000078.1 GCA_025458365.1 Hyphomonadaceae bacterium | reverse complement strand
ATCCCAAAGCCAGACCAGCACCAGCCCGACCGTCAGCACCACCAGACAGGCCACCGGCTGCACCAGCTGCAACATCACGCCAAACCATCCCATCAGCGCGGGAAGGTTGGACAGGAGAAGCGTGATCCCGGATGGATGCTCGGACCGCGCCGCCAGTTCGAAGCCCCAACGCGTGCCGCCGAGAAAGGACAGGATCACCGCCGCATAGACGTAAAACCCGCTCAGGCTGACTGCATCATAGGGCGGCGGCGCCAGCCAGGCGCCAGCGGCCAGCCCACAGAATGGCACCAGACCCGCAAGACCCAGGACCCAAGGCATTGCCGGTGCATTCGAACGCTTCATGTGACCGAGACCCTCCGCAACACCCGCGATGCCACAAATCCTGCCCCCAAAGCCAGTGCGACGCCAAGCAGCGCATGCAGTGCCGGAGAATTGCGGGCAAACCGGTAGAGCACCCGCTCCAGCCCTATCTTGGAGACCACGAGCGTCATCAGGGTCGAATCGAGCTGGCGTCCGTTGCGGAACACCATCACCTTGGCGGTGTACAGGCCCGGCGCCGTTGTGTCGGGCATCTGCAGATCGGCGCGAAACAGTCCACCCGGCAGCCGCTGCACGCCTGCCGCATCCGCCACATACAGGCCTTCCCGCGCGCGCAATCTGGCATATTCGCGCATCAACCGGTCGCGCTCTTCAGGTTCCATCCCGGTATCGCCGGCTTGCACGGCCAGCTGGCTTTCCGGGGTCAGGCCGTAGAGCGCCAGCGTGTCCGGCGCTGCGACCTGGCCCAATGGCTTGGCGCTGGCCACGCCGAAATAGGTGGGGGCCGCATCGAAACGCAGGCGCTTCTGGCCCAGCCACAAGCCGAAGAACCGCTGGCGCTCGCCAATCCACGCCGGTCGGTCCGGGCCGCGAACCAGCACCACGACATCAAGGTCTGACGGACTGGTCGGGGCGGTGCCAAAGATTGTCACCCGAGCCCCGTTGAAGCTGGAGGTGACCAGCACCGCCTCATCGATCCCCGCGGCCGAACGCCCCCGGTTCTGCGCCCGCGCGGGCGCACCGACCCAAGCCAGCGCACAGGCCAGAACGGCCAGGATGATCCGGAACAGGCCCGTCACAAGCCTGCCCCCGGCGGGGAGGCGGAAAACATCAGGGCCGGTTCCAGCACAAGGTCGGCAGCCAGTCGCAGGGCCACCAGCAGGACAAGCAGGCCGAACACCATCCGGATCTGCTCACCCTTCATCCGCCGCCCGATCACGATCCCGATCTGTGCGCCAACCACCGCGCCACCGATCAGCAGGCCGGACAGAAACAGATCCAGGCCGCCGTTGGCTGAACCCTGCAGGAAGGTTGTGGTGGACGCCATCACCAGGACCTGAAAGGTGGACGTGCCCACCACGAGGCTGGGCGGCAGGTGCAACACATAGATCAGCAGCGGGATCAGCAGAAAGCCGCCACCGACCCCCATGATCGCCGACAGCACCCCCACGCAGAAACCGATCGCCAGCGGCGGGATCACGGAGATGTACAGTCTCGACCGGGGAAACCGTACTTTCCACGGCAGCCGGTGGGCGAGGTCGTTGCGCACCCGGCCTCCAGCCGGCTCCTCGCCGCGCCTGGTCCGTGCCAGGGCCTGCCAGGCCTCACGCGTGATGCTGAACCCGACAAAACCGAGCAAGCCCACATAGGCCACCCGGACCAGCCCTTCATCGGCGCCCACAGCTTTCATCGCGGCAAACAGCAATGCCCCGACGCTGACGCCGACCACCCCGCCGATAGACACCACAAGCCCCATCCGCAGGTCCACACCGCGCCGCTCGAAGTGGCCCAGCACACTCGTGGTGGCTGCCGCGGCGGCCACATTGGCGCCGGCCACCACGGCGGTGGGGGCGGGAATACCCAACAGCATCAGCAAGGGCGTCATCAGGAACCCGCCACCCACGCCGAACACACCCGACATGGCGCCCACAAAGAACCCCAGCCCGATCATCAGCCACGGGCTGACTGCCATCTCTGCGACTGGCAGATAAACGTCCATCCATGCCCCGTTGTGAGCCTTGCCCGTCAATCATGACAGCGTCCGCCGCGCTGCACCATGCGCCGATGGCCGCAATGTGACACTGTTGCGCAAAAAGTGCAGTGGTGTTGCGGCCGTGCACGCCCGGCGGAGACACACTTTGCCCCCTTGGGCGCGGCAGAACCCATATTCGACGCATCCTCCTCCCCCGCGCGGAGCGTGGGGGAAGTACCAGCGCGCAGCGGCGGGGATGGGGGCTGATCGGGACAAAAGCACCCCCATTCGAAGTGGCACGCATTCCGCACCTGTTCCGTCGATCCCCGGCCGCTGTGCCGGTTTGAGACAGAATAGCGAGGACCTGTCCCATGAAGACCATGATTGCACTGCTGGCCGGAACTGCTGCCATTGCCCTGGCGCCCGCCGCACTGGCCCAACATGCACCCTCAGTAGTGCTGAATGGCCAGGTGAACTTCAACGATGTGCAGGCGCTCAATGTCGTCAATGTGCACGAGGCCGCTGGTGCTGCAGTGTCCAGCGTGGGCCTGGGCAACACAATGTCGTCGCGCTCGGACAATAATTCGGTGTCGATCGACAGCGATCAGGCGCTGTATGGCAATGTGGTTGCCCATAGCACGCTGAACGCCGGGACCGTCCGGGACGCCTCGGTTGTCACGGCTGTGGCGCAAGGCAATGCAGCCCAGGGCTCGGTCTGCTGCGGCGCCTCCACCGGCCAGTTCGTGCAAAGCAGCGAAGGCCACGACATCACTGCCGTATCGGAAATCCATGTGGGATCTGGAGGTCAGGTGCTGGCCGCCCAGTCGGCTGCCGTGGCCAACAATGCTGCCAACCATGCCCGTAACGGCTATGTCGACATGTATGCCAATCAGTACAACTCCAGCCGCGTGACCTCGATCTCGCTGATCGAGGCCTGCTGCAACAACACCTCGGCCACTGCATCGGCCCAGTCGGTCGCCAATGCCTGGACGTTGACCGGCGAAGGCTCGACCCAATACGGTCAGGCCCAGCAGATCAATGATGGTGATGTCGGCGCCCATGCAGCGATCCGCATGAATGTGGCCACCAACCCGACCGCTGCCACATCCGCAGCTGGCAACACGGCTTCGCTCGACAACACGTTCGGCTATGCCCAGCTCGACGGCTACCAGGAAAACAATGGCAATATCACGGCCTCGTCAGAAATCAGCCTGAATGACTTCTTCGGCCAGGCCACGGTCGGTGCCAACGCCATGGGCAACTCGGCGCTCTTGTCGAACATCGGCTCTGACGCGACCATGAGCATGTATCAGAACAACTTTGGCGACGTGACAGCCAATGCCGTGTTCAACGGTGCGACCTCGCGCGGTGGTGTCGGTGTCAGCACCGCAACGGCCATCGGCAACGCCCAGACAGTGGCCAGCTGTGCCGGGTGCGGCGACGGCTCGGTGAAGATCGAAGGCTATGCCACCCAGTACAATTACGGCAATGTCACCGCCACCAGCACGGTCAATGCCGGTGTGATGGGCGGCATCGTGTCCAGTGCCACTGCCGTCGGCAACTCGGCAACTTTCGTGGGGCGCCAGGGCGGCCACTGATCCGCCACTGGCACTTGGGGGAATGTGAAGATCGGGCGGCTCCTCTGCGGGCCGCCCTTTCCTTGTGTGGCACACAGGCCTAGACCGGCGCAGGATAGGCCGAGAGCGGCATCGCAAGGATTGATCAATGGCACAGCCTGAATGGAAACTGGTGGAACGCCACCTCAACCGCGTGTTTCGCAGCCGCGACATCCTGCTGAAAAAGCGCCAGAATGTGGAGGATTCCCAGGAGGTGTACATGGGCCCGGAGTTCCTCGGCACCGTCTACATCGACGAGGATGAGGGCGAGACCAGCTACATCTTCGAGATGGCGATCCTGGATATCGATCTGGCTGATTGATCGGAGAGCGCGCTTTCAGCGCGCAAAAAAAACGCGTGCTACAAGCACGCGCTCCTTTTGTTTTGTGGCTTGATCAAGCCGCGTTGAGCGCCTCGGATTCCGGATCGATCTGCCCGGCGAGGCCCTGCATGATCATCCGGTTGATCTCGATCAACGGGGCGATCTCGGCATTTTTCTGCATGATCTCGCTGGAATAGCGCGACACGAACAGACCGAGCGAAATGATCGAAGCCCGCAGCTGGTCCGGCAGCTGGTTGGCGTCATCGGCACACTCACCGGCCATGAAGCTCCAGACCCGGCGGTTCCAGTCGAGAATGTCCATCCGCCGGGCTATTTCCGTCCTCGGAAGTTGCTCGATCTCCACCAGAGCGCGGGTCACCTGGGCGAACAGACGGTACTCGGTCTCACGCGGCGTTTCGGCCCGCTTCTGTGCTGTCTGATACGCCGCCAGTGACATGACCCAACCTCTCAGCTTCGTAGTCCATGAGCTTCCGGCACTTTGTCAGTGCCTTGTAGTATTCCCCGCCCATGACATCCCGTGAAATACCCACACAGGTTTCCAGGACTTCCGGGTTGGTCACCACGCTCATGAACTCGGTCATGCGCATGGCGAAATCGTTGTATTGTTCAGCGTCTTCCTCGCCCTGCAGGTACATCAGCATGATCGGCAGGTAGATCCGGCGCGCAGGCGTGCTGGCATCTTCAGGCTGCATGATGTCCTTCTCGCGCAGGACCGAAGCCCGGTTCTGCAGCAGCAAGGTCGAGCGCCGGTCGCCGTTCTGGATGACAGCGCCGTTCAGCACGATCTTTTCGTTCGGCTTCAGCGAGAGTTTCAGTGGCATTGCTGTGCTCCTGTCCCTTCCCCTGCCGCCGGGCAGCATCGTCCGGTTGCAGGTTATAGGCTGTGATCTTTCAACGAAGCCTAAATCGTGGTGGTTAATGAAAGCCTTTGAACACATGGAGCATTCGACGGTTACTCAGTGATCACAGTTCACCGGATCAGGCTTCGTGAGCTGCTTGCGACGCCAGTCCCTGATCACAAAGGCGTGGTCATCTTTCGGGCCTGCGGCATGGAAGGTCTGGTGGTGCAGTGTCCAGGCAGCGGTGTCGATTACGGGAAAAACCGCATCGCCATCGGGCGCGGCATCCACATCGGTGACGAGCAAGCGGGATGCCACGGGCATGGCGGCCTGATAGATCTGTGCACCGCCGATGATGCAGATTTCATCGAGCCCGCCTGCCGTTGCATGGGCCGATGCCATCTGCAGGGCGACGTCCAGACCGGATGTGACGAGGCCTGCGATTGGTCCGAAGCCCGGGTTGCGGCTGATGACGATGTTCATGCGGCCGGGCAGTGGGCGTCTGGGCAAGCTCTCCCAGGTCTTGCGGCCCATGATCACCGGCTTGCCCAGGGTTGCGGCCTTGAAGTGGGCAAAGTCGGTGGACAGGTGCCAGGGGATGGCACTATCGGCGCCGATCACACGGTTGGCGCCCTGGGCGACGATCAGCGTGATGGAAATATCGGTGGGCTTGTTCACGATCGGTCCCCCCCACAGGTTCGTCAACCCAAGCACCAGACTAGGGTCGGTGCAATGATTCTGATGCGAAACCCCGCCCGGCTTGTGACCGGACGGGGCTTTTGAGCATCACCTTGCGGGGCGTCTTCCGAGAATGGAAGCGCTTACTCTGCGGCGATCTTCACCTGCCGCAGGGCATCCGAGCGGGCGGCAAAGTTGATAGTCTGCAGGAATTTGATGCCGTCTTCAGCAATGTCGTCGCCGACCATATGCTCGCCCTCGGCTTCGAACTCGTGGAAGTCCACATACATGGCATAGAAGGCTTTGGTCCGGTCGGTGATGATCCCGGCGTTCCACAAGGTCTTGACCAGTACCCGGAAAATGTCGGTGCTTTCCTTCATCCGCTCACGGCGTGACTCATCGGTGGCGATCTCGCCGAACTGCATCATCACGATGTCCGGATCCATGCCGAACTCCTCGTAGATGCCGCGCATCTGGTGCGGGGCTACGAGGTTGAAAAGCAGGGTCTGGAAGCAGTGTGCGGCCCAGTCTTCGACGATGGCGTGTTCTTGCGCGTCAAGCTTCGGGATCGTCCGGTCAGCCCAGATTTTCCCGAACTTGTGGTGAAAGGCTTCGTCGGTCATGACGAGCTGCATCAGCTTGCGACCGAGCGGATCGTTCAATTCCTGGAACATCGAGGCAAACGCGCCCATGGCCAGCCCTTCGATCAGCATCTGCATGCCGACGATCTTCTTGTAGACTTCAGGCGCGTGCACGATTTCGACCATCAGGCTTTTCAAGGTCTCGCCGCAGGGCAGGGGGCTGCCCCAGCGCGCCTTGATGTAGGCGGCAAAGGCCGAGACATGACGGGCTTCCTCGCGCGCCTGGTTGGCGGCATATTCCTGGGCCCCTGCGTCGCGCAGCACATGGACCAGCGAGGCCGATAAAGACAGCGCGCCCTGTTCGCCATGCAGGATCGACGACAGCATCCAGCGCGTCATCTGGTTCTTGAATCGGGTGCGCCCCTTGGGATCATTGGCGAAATGGTCGCTGACATATTGTGTTTCCAGCGCCGGCACAAAGCGGTCGGGGAGGAGGTCGGTGTTCTCGATGTCGA
>JALOSP010000077.1 GCA_025458365.1 Hyphomonadaceae bacterium | reverse complement strand
GATCGGCATAGCGTTCGGTCGCCGCACTTGCCTCCAGGTCCTCGCTTTCATCCACCAAGGGGCAGACCCAATAGACCCGGTCATCCTTCTGGATCGAGCGGGCCACCGCGGCCACCACCTCGTCAATCCGTTCGAGCGGCAAGGCGCGGGTGTCGACCGGTGCCCGGCCCGGTGGTTTTTCATCCAACAAGGACACATCCAGATCGCCATAGACCGCCAGCGCCAGCGTGCGCGGGATCGGCGTGGCGCTCATGGCCAGCACATGCGGGTGCAAGCCCTTGTCGATCAGGCGCCGCCGGTCGTTGACGCCAAACCGGTGCTGTTCATCGACCACGATGAAGCCCAGATCCGCGAAATTCACCGCATCCTGAAACAAAGCGTGTGTGCCACACACTGCATGGATCGTCCCGTCTGCCAGCCCCACCAGCACGGCCCGTTTCGCTGACGCCTTGTCCTTGCCGGTGAGCAATGCCAGCGTCAGGCCCGCACCAGCCATCAGGGGTGCAAGGCTCGCGAAATGCTGGCGGGCCAGAAGGTCCGTCGGTGCCATCAGCGCGCTCTGCATGCCTGCCTCGGCGGCCCTCGCTATCGCCCAGGCCGCCACCAGCGTCTTGCCGGACCCCACATCGCCCTGCAGCAGGCGCAGCATCGGGGCGGCCTTGCCCATATCGCTGGCGATATCATCAAACGCGCGGTTCTGGGCACCGGTCGGGGCATAGGGCAGCGTGGCCAGCAGCCTGCCGGTGAAACGTCCGTCACCGGTCAGCCGCCTGCCCGGCACGCGTTTCCTCGCCTCTGCGGCGAGTTGCAAGGCGAGTTGCCGGGCAAACAATTCATCATAGCCCAGCCGCCTGCGAAACGGCGCCTGCGGCGTGGCATCATCAGCCTCTTCCGGTGCGTGCGCGCGGGCGAGCGCGGTGGCGAAATCCAGCCATTTCTCGCGCGCCAGCAGGCCCGGATCGATCCATTCCGGCAGGCCAGCCGCTCGCGTGGCTGCCGCGGCACAGACCTTGGCCAGCGTGCGCGGCGACAGGCCCGCTGTTCCCGGATAGACTGGGGCAAAGCCCATATCGGCCTCAGGATCATCCAGCGTCATGATCCGGGACGGATGCACCATCTGGCGCATATTGTACTTCTCGGCGACCTCGCCAACGATCAGGCGGACCTCGCCCACCGGCAGGCGGCTTTCCAGATACTTCCGGTTCGGGTTGAAGAACACCAGCGTCAGGAAGCCGCTTTCATCACTGACCCGCACCCGATAGGGCCGCGATCCCATGCCCGGCTCATGGGCATCCACACTCACTTGAAGGGTGGAGAGCCGCCCCGGCTCGGCCTCCACGATGGTGGGGCGATAGCGCCTGTCGATCACGCCGGTGGGCACGGTCAGCGCCACATCGCGCACCAGCGCCCCGCCACACACCTTCTCCACCAGCGGCGCCACTTTCGGACCGACGCCAGGCAGCGTGGTCAGGGCGGCATAGAGCGGGAAGAGCGCGTCGGGTCTCATGCCTCAAAAGGTCCGGGTTTTGCTCCCCTGTCCAGCGAAAAGACAATGGCATAGGTCCGGGCATTCGCGGTCCGGCTCCTTTTCCCCCTTGTGGGGCTTGGAGCAGCGCTCCAAGGGTTGGGAGATGGGGGTTCTCGCCGAAAGCGCACATTTGGCGAGATGTGCGCTTGCCTCACCGACCCCCATCCCAACCCTTCCCCACAAGGGGGAAGGGCTTTCCACTGCTGCACCAAAAATGAAAGTCGCCCCCGTTGGGCGGAGAAACAAATGCGCTGAATGTCATCGCAGTGTCCCATCGCTGCCCACCTTAAGGCCGACACCACCATCACCCCTTCGGCGTGATCTCGCGGATCAGCCCTTCTTGCGCGACACTGGCGACGAGGCGCCCGTCACGGGCATAGATCAGACCCCGGTTCATCCCGCGCGCCCGGCCCGACCACGGACTGTCGGTGCAATACAGCAGCCACTCGTCTGCCCGGAAGTCATCATGAAACCACAGGGCATGATCGAGGCTCGCGGTCATCAGTTCGCCGCGCATCCAGCTCTTGCCGTGGGGACGGGTGCAGGTGCCCAGCAATTGCATGTCTGACGCATAGGCCAGCACGGCGCGATGCATGGCCATGTCATCACCGAGGGGTGCCACGGTCTTGAACCAGCTCATCTGCTTGGGCTCGGACTTCGCCGTACTCATCCACGGCTGCTCGATCACGGCACGAAACTCAACCGGGCGCGGATTGGCGAGAAACGGGCGGAACTGCTCTGGCACGCCGGGCAGATACTTGTCTCGCGTCTCCAGCCATGTCGGCAGGCTGTCCGGATCAGGCACGTCCGGCATCGGGTCCTGATGGTGCAGGCCTGGCTCGGGCCGGTGGAAGGAGGCTGCCATGTTCAGGATCGGCTTGCCCTGCTGGCTGGCAATCACCCGGCGGGTGGAAAAGCTGCCGCCATCAAAGTCACGCACTACCCGGAAGATGATCGGATGCTCCTCATTGCCAGCCCGCATGAAATAGGCGTGCAGCGAGTGACACACCCGGTCCTGCTCGGTGGACAGCGTGGCTGATTGCAGCGCCTGGGCAATCACCTGTCCGCCAAACACCCGGCCCCTGCCACCCGGCTTGCGCTTGCCGCGATAGAGGTCGGTGTCGATGGTCTCGACCTGCAACAGGTCGGCGAGGGCTGCGGTGATGGCGACGGGATCGAAATCGGGAAGCGTGGTCATGGCGTCCAGCTAGGACAATTGGACGCGGCTTGGAAGGGCGGGGCTGTAGTGGAGCACGCTGGTCTGACGGCGCAATGGTCTGGCCCGGACGCGTGTTGGCCCTGTATGCTGCTTGCCTCTCACCCCGCCTAACGGCCTGTCTCATCCCGCAGCTTCCGCCACGCCGCCAGTTTGTCTACGACGCGGCCTTCGGCGCCGGCGTCGCGCGGTTGATAGAGCACAGGCCGCCCCAGTTCAGGTGGGAAGCCGGATAGCCCGGATACACCACCCGCCACGTCGTGGTCATAGGCATAGCCTGCCCCGGCGCCCAAGGACTTCATCAAGCTGGTGGGCGCATTGCGAAAGTGGGCGGGTGGGGCCAGGTGGCCTGTATCGGCGGCCAGCCGCATGGCGGCCTTGTAGCCGGTGTAGATCGCATTGGACTTGGGGCAACAAGCCAGATGGGTCACCGCCTGGGCCAGCGCGAGCTCACCCTCCGGACTGCCCAGCGTGGCATAGGCGTCGCGGGCCGCGAGCGTGACGCGAAGCGCCGTCGGGTCAGCCAGACCGATGTCTTCGCTCGCCATGCGGATCAGGCGTCGGGCAATGAACAGCGGGTCTTCGCCACCGGCCAGCATCCGGGCGAGCCAGTAGAGCGCCGCATCAGGGTCACTGGCCCGCACCGATTTGTGCAGCGCCGAGATCAAATCATAATGGCCGTCGCCGGCCTTGTCGTAAGCCGGGGCGCGGCGTTGCAGGAAGCCTGCCAGCGTCTCGCGGCTCACCTTACCTGAACCGTCGAATGCAGCCAGCACTTCTTCGGTCAGGCCCAGGAGATGGCGCCCGTCGCCTTGGGCATAATCGATCAGCAGGGAGCGGGCATCGGCCTCCAGCGGCAGCGCCCGGTCTTCTAGCGCCTCGGCCCGCGCCAGCAGGCCTTCCAGCGCCGTACCGTCGAGTGCCCGAAGCACCATGACCCGTGCCCGCGACAGCAGCGCGCCATTCAGTTCGAAGCTGGGGTTCTCTGTCGTGGCGCCCACCAGCGTGACCACGCCTGCCTCCACATAGGGCAGGAAACTGTCCTGCTGGGCCCGGTTGAAGCGGTGGATTTCATCGACAAAAAGCAATGTGGCGCGGCCCGCATCACGCTCAACCTCGGCCCGGGCAAACACCTTGCGCAGATCGGCCACACCGGAAAACACCGCAGACACCGCTTCAAACCGCAGCCCCGCCGCGTCCGCCAGAAGCCGCGCGATCGTAGTCTTGCCAGTGCCCGGCGGCCCCCACAGGATCAGCGACGACAGCCGCCCGCTCGCCAGCATCCGACCAAGCGGCCCGTCAGGCCCCAGGATGTGATCCTGCCCGACAACATCGCTGAGGCGCGAGGGCCGCAACCGCTCGGCCAGTGGCGCTGGCGGCTTGGATGATGATGAAAACAGGTCAGCCAAGGCCAGTGTTACAGGAACAGGACGGCGGAAATCCGCTGGTCGCCGCGCTGGATGGTGACCTCGCCCTGACGGCCATCGGCAAAGCTGCCGGTCAGTTCATCCAGCGTTGTCACCGGTTCGCCGTTCACGTCCAACACCACATCGCCTGGCTGGAAGCCTGCCCGCTGGGCCTGACTGCCACGTCCGATCTGGACGATGGCTATGCCGCGCAAGAATGGATCGAGCCCCAATTCCTCGGCCATCGCCGGATTGAGTGCCGCCACCGCCGCCCCGTTGAAACTGTTGCGGGCTGACAGCGCGGTGGGTTCTGGACGCGCCTCGCCCGGCGGCGGGGAGAGCCTGCCGGTCAGTTGCAGGTCGGCGTTGCGACGGCGCACACCGAACGTCACCTCCTGGCCGGGCGCCTTGGTCGCTGCCAGATAGCGCAGGCCCGAACTGTCTGCCACGGAGACACCGCCCAGCGTCAGGATCACGTCACCGCGCTGCAACCCGGCATCGGCGGCAGCCGACCCCGGCCAGACTTCCGCCACCAGCACCCCGCCGGGCCGTTCCAGCCCCAGTGTGCGGGCCATGTCGGCATCAACAGTCTGGCCGCGCACACCGGTCCAGGCACGCACCACCCGGCCATCGGCCAGAGCGCCTTCCACCACCCGGCGCACCATTTCAGCCGGGATGGCAAAACCGACCCCCGCAGACGTTCCTGAGCGAGAGAAGATCGCGGTGTTCACGCCAACAAGCGCCCCGTTCATGTCCACCAAAGCACCGCCGGAATTGCCCGGATTGATCGAGGCATCGGTCTGGATGAAGAAGGCATAGTCGGTGATACCCACATCGGTGCGGGCCAGTGCCGAGATGATTCCGCCGGTGACGGTCTGCCCCACGCCAAATGGATTGCCGATGGCCAGTACCTGATCGCCCACACGAGCCTGTGTGGTGTCGGCAAAGGCCAGGGCAGGCAATTGTTCGCCACCGGTGTCGATGCGCAACACGGCAAGGTCAGTGCGTGGATCGGTGAGCACGACGGTGGCCGGGAACTGTCGCCGGTCGCCCAGCGCGACCATCAGCTCGGTGGCGCCCTCGACGACATGATTGTTGGTGACGACAACGCCGTCAGCCCGAACAATCACGCCCGACCCTTGCGACTGCGAGGCCCGATCAGGAATGCGGAACGCGCCCCAGAACGGATCGACAGCCACCCGGCCGCGCTGGACTGAGCGGGCGTAGACATTGACCACGGCCGGTGCTGTATCCTCAACCACTGGCGCATAGGATGCGATCGCGTCGCCCTTGGTGGCGGGAACCCGACGGACAGGTTGTGCCGCGGCAAGGCCGGCGCCACCAGCCACAGGCGTTGCAGGTGATTCCACCGTCTGCTTCGGCCCGAACGGGTTCAATCCATCGGGCAGCAGTCCGGCTGCCGTAGGCGCAATTGCGATCACGCCCGCCCCTGCAAGCGCGGCGGCCACAAGCTTGACCATCATGTTGCGTGCTCCGTCTGCCATGGTTGCGATAAAGGCACGAGCGGACGCTGTTGCAAGCCGCCCGTGCCACCAGAGCCATGAAATGTCTGCAAGAAACGGCCAAACCATGGCATATCTGCCGTCGCGACATGATTGATCGCAGAGCCGGACGGGTCCAGACTGCGGCAATGAGCGATCCTGCCCAATCCCATTCTATCCCCCGGCCCGCGCACAGACCTGCACCTCGCGTTACACCCCGCAGCGTGTTCAGCGCGGGCGAATGGGCACTCGTGCAAGCCCGCAACGACTGGATCGGCCCGGCTTTGGTGGCCCATGCCTGGGGTCTGATCGTGCTTGCTGTGGCCGTGCATGTGATCTGGCCCAATCCGCTGACCTGGGTGATGGCGGTGATGGTGGTTGGTGCGCGCCAATTGGGACTGGCCATCCTGATGCATGAAGCTGCCCATGGCGGGCTGCATTCAAACCAGAAGATCAATGACATCCTGGGCCAATGGCTGACTGGTGTGCCAGTCGGTGCCGACCTTGTTCTGTATCGGCCCTATCATCTGGCGCATCACAAATTCACCCAACAGGCCAATGATCCAGACCTCGGCCTTGCCGCCCATTTCCCGGTGGAGCCTGCCAGCCTGCGCCGCAAGATGATCCGCGACCTGACCGGCCAGACCTTCTTCAAGCAGCAGATCGCCCCGTTTGCCCTGATTGCGCGCGGGCGGTTGCATCACGCGCGCGCTGCCGTGCATGGCCGGTGGCTGGCCGCACAGATCGTGATCTTCGCGCTGTTCTTGCTCGCTGGCCAGCCTGTGGCCTTCTTCACCCTCTGGCTGGCGGGACAGGCCTTCTGGTATCCCTTGGTCACCCGGATCCGCAATATTGGCGAACATGCCTGCGCCACACCAGACCCGAACGACCCCTGGAAGCTCGCCCGCACCACCCACGCCAACTGGCTCGAGCGGCTGCTGATCGCACCCTATTGGGTG
>JALOSP010000076.1 GCA_025458365.1 Hyphomonadaceae bacterium | reverse complement strand
GCCGCCGCCGATCCAGCCGCACTCCTGTCCCCACCCCCCGAACGCGAAGTGAAATGGCGCCAGTGACCATGCAGCCCTTGTTGATCCCCGGCATCCCAATCACCAAGCGTCAGGCCATGATTGGCAGCGCGCTGGCCTGTCTTGCTTTGACCGGCGGTTGCATCTCATTGCTGCCAGATCCGGGCAAGCCCCAGCCGGTGCTCGCCTTCGAGGTTGCTGGCGGCCTGCCTGGGGTGCGCGATCCGATCCCGGCGGCTGTCGGGATCAATCTGCCCGGGCTTGATCCATTCCTCTCCGGCACACGGGTCGTGGTGCGCGATGAGGATGACACGCTGGCCTATCTGCACGGCGTGCGGCTGGCCGCGCCTGTGGGCGTCGGGCTTCAGAACCTGATGATCCAGACCATCGACCAGACCCGTGCCGCCCGCTCTGCGATCCGCGCCAACACCACAGCCAGGCCCGAACTGGAAGTGTTCTGGGATATCCGCCGGTTTGAAGTCACCCTGCCGGGGCGGGGTGGGGCCGATGGCGTGGCGACCATGGCTGGAACGGTGCGGCTGGTCCGCACGCTCGATGGCCGGGTGCTGGCCTCTCGGGTGATCACCACCACCGCTCCGGCAAGGCGTGGCGACCCCGGCGAGGCCGTGGCCGGTCTTGAAGCAGCCGCCCGCGCCTTCTGTCTGGAGGCTGTCACCTGGATGGCGGGTGAGGGTCGTGCAGGGATGCAGCAGCCTTCCGTCCTGCCGCTGCCGCCGGACACCGGCTCGCGCTGAACGCAGATTCGCGCTCAGTCCAGGGCTGCGTCGGCAATCAGATAGAACCGCAGCAGATCGCCGTTCAGATTGCCGCGCTGGACCAGCGGACGGCGGGCCTCGATGAAGGCCAGCGTGCGCGCACGCAAGCCCGGATCGGCGGCAAACCGGTCCCGCATCGCAAACACACTGGACTGGGCGACGGCCACGGCGTCGGCGCGGGCTGAATCGCGTCCCCGCGTGGCCCGGCCCCGCATCTGGTTCAGCCGGGCATCGGGAATGATCGTGCGCAGATCCAGTTCCCGCACCAGCCCTGCCGCCTGTGCCTCGCTCAGCGGTCCGTCATCGGGTTCCAGAGCCGACAGGACCTCGCGCCAGCGCCACGGCACTTCCCTGGCCGACCGTGACGAGGGAATGTCCCGCAGGTTGACGCCGGAGAACGGATTGTCATCGCCGGGGAGTTCCGATCCATGTGTCTCCGGTCCGGGCTTCGCGCGCTCCGGCCCTTCGGCGCGCGCTGTTTCAGTCCGCCAGGCCTGCGGCGGTCGGCTGTTGGCCTTGCGCCCGTCTGGCACCTCCGGGGCTGTGCCGGGGACGACAGGCGGCGTGGACGCTGGCGCGCGCTGGTCAGGCGTGGTGCGGCCGCGCAAGCCGGCTGGCCCTGCCAGACCGCCGGCATCGGAGGCCATCCGGTCCGTCGGAAGTCCGTCAGATCCGCCCTTGTCCGGCACTTGCCGCGCCTGTGAGGGTTCATCTGGCAACGCACGTTCAGCAGGTTGGCCCGACACCTGCGGCGGGGTGTCCTGTCGCGATCCGGCCAGCGTGTAATCGAGATTGTAGCGAACCGGTGGAACCGCAGACCGGGGCTCGGGCCGGGCTGGTGACGTTTGCACAGGCTCCGACAGCACTGGTGGTGTCTGCACTGGCGGTGTCCGGACAGGTTGGATCGGCGTCGGCTCTGGCGGGGGCGGTGGTGGCGGGGGCGGGCTTGCAGGCAACGCCTGCGCCTGGACCACCGGTGCAACAGGCGGCGCGGGCGGCGGCGACGCCGCGGGCAGACTGGTCCCCGGCGGGGGCTGGAAGACGCCAGTCAGCCCGCCCAGACGGCCCACCAATTCCCCCATGGCCGCATAACTGTCCTGAAGCCGTCGCTGGAAGCCGGCATCGAGCACCGCGGTTTCCTCGAGCGCCTTTCGCCCGGCCTCGTTGATCCGGGCCAGAGTGTCCTCCAGCGTGACGCGGATCGCATCAGCCTGGCGCCCGGTCTCGACCGGAAGGCCGCCCAAGCGGTTGGAGATCGTGTCCAGCAGGTCTTCTACAGAGCGGGCCTGATCGGCACAGGCATCGGCGATGGAGGAGAATTTCGCGCGGATCTGTTCGCCGGTCTCGTCCAGCATGCCCACCGATTGCTGCACGAGGGTCCGGGCATGGGCCGTGCGGTTCTCCAGCGCGGCCTGGGCGGCGTTGTCCAGTTCGGAAGCCGACAGTTTGAGCCCGTCGATCCGCTGGGCATTGGCGTCGAGCGTGCGGGCCAGATCATCACCGGTCTCGCGCGTGATCGAACGCACGGTCTCGGCTGACTGGCGCAGGGCGGCCAGTGTGGTTTCACCGGTGGCGCGCGCCATGTCGGCCTCGGCGCGCAGGGCATTGACCATCTCGCGGCCGCTCTGTTCGGCGGCTGTGCGGATATCATTGATCAGGGTCATCGCCACTTCGCGACTGATCCCGGCATGTTGCTGGAACAGTTCGTTGCTCTGTCGGCCCGTGTCCTGCACGGCCTCAGCCAGCGCTCCAAGATTGCCTGCGGCCTGCCCGGCAGCTTCCTGCAGGGCTTCTGTCGAATGACGGACAGCGCCAATGGCTTCATCGGCCCGGATCCGGGCCATCACCATCATGTCGTGAGCACGGGCCAGCGATTGCTCGCCCCGGGTCGAGACCTCGTCAAGCTGGGAAATCGCATCCATTGCCCGCTGTGACGCTTGCTCCAGCCGCACGGCCGCCGACCGCGCCAGCTCGGAGGCCTGTTCGGTCCGGTCAAGCAGGGTTTCGGACGCCACAGCAAGTGCGCGGGCCCGCTCGTCAATCCCCTCGCTGGCGGTGCGGGTGGTACGCTGGGCCGTGTTGGTCAGTTCGGACAGGGCCGTGAGCAGGCTGTCGAGCCGCTCGCGCTCACCCTCCATGGTTGCTACCAGCGCCTCGGCACCCCCGCGCGCGGTTTCGCCCGCAGCCCGCAAGGCGCTGGCCTTTTCATCGACCTTGTTCTCGATCTGGGCCAGACGGCTGGTGACTTCGCCCAGTGCGCTTTCAAGCCGCCGGATTTCGTCACGCACCGCGCCTGCCGTACTGCGCGCAGACTTCTCGCCCATCCGGTCTGGCGACAGCATGCGCTGCGCCGCCACGGTCAGCGAGCGCGAACCCCGGTTGGACCGCACAAGACTGTCACCCATGGCGCCGGCCAGGATCGCAAACGCCGCTGGAGCCAGAAGCTGGACCAGCTCGACCAGCCCCAGATCGCCACCTGGCAGATTGAGGCCTGCCCCGACAAGCCAGATGACCGCAACGGCAATCGAGCCAAGCAGCAACCAAGGTGTCGGTGCGCGCATTCCAGATTGCGGGTTCGGTTCCTCGGTCTCGGCCTCGAAGCGGTCCGAACGGGGTGCAGGCAGGTCTTGCCCGCGACGCTTGCGCCCTACCGCACGAGGCCCGGTCGGGGCAGCTTCCACGTCCAGATCAAAGCGCCGGTCACGGCCACGTTCATCGTGCGAGAACGTCGGTCCGGACAGTTCGTCGTCATCAAAGCCGTCCACACTGCGCTCAGGCGACCGGGCGCGGCGCGGTTCTGCTGCCGCACGCGGGTTTTTGGCGTCCACCGGGCGCGCCTTGCGGGACCAGGCCGCCCGGTCATCCCGGCCGCGGCTGCTTGCCCCGTCGTTTGCCCGGACGTCTGTCCCCTCATCATCGTCGAAGTCGAAGTCGTCTGACATTGCCTGCCACAATCGCAACCCGTCCGGTGAATGCCCCACGCTCACCGGCTCAAGCCTCTGGTCTTATGTCGACATTGCAAGGAACGCCACGCTGCGGCGCAGGAAACCATGCGGCAGGCTGCATTGACCGGAGCACGCCGGTGTCGGCTGGAAAAACTTGGTGGGTGATGCAGGGTTCGAACCTGCGACCCGCTGATTAAGAGTCAGCTGCTCTACCGACTGAGCTAATCACCCACGCTGGCGCCGTGGCGTCAGGAGGCGGGCGTATGGCAAAAAGCGCGGGGCAGGGCAAGGGGCGGGGCTGCGATGACACAGTTGTCGCCAGTGTACGGCCTGCCCGCAGGCCGGGAAATCATCAAATCCGTGCGAACAGGTTTACCGCTCCTTAAAGCGGCCCCGTCCATCATCCCCCGCGATGACAGGCTTCTCCCACTCTTCCACCCCCGGCCCTGAAGGGGCGGGGCCACCAGTGATCGACCGGGCCCATCTGGACCGGATGACCGGTGGCGATGGCGAACTGGCGCTGGAGGTGCTGGATCTGTTTGGCGAGCAGATCGCCATGTGGCAGCGCCTGCTCAGCCCGTCATCGGAAAATGCCGACTGGCTGGTCGGGGTGCACACGATCAAGGGTTCGGCGCGCGGGATTGGTGCCTGGGATCTGGCCGAAGCCTGTGGTGCGGCGGAGGATGCCGCCCGCGACACCACGCTGACCCGCGATGACCGGCGTCACTGGGCAGAAGTGATCAATCGCTGTCTCGATACTGTGGCGCTGGCGATTGCCGGCATCCGCCATGAACTGGCGATCCGTTCGCTGCGGGCCTGACCCGCCTCAAACGGCAGCCGAAGCAGCCTCAGCAGTTTCCCGCAATGCCTTGAATCGACGGTTTTCGTAGGCAATGCACCGATCGATCATGACCTGCCAGACGGGCCCAGCGATGGCCGGGGACAGACCTTGAACAGTAGCCGCTGCCAGCACCTTGTCCATGACATCGACGATCCTTGCCTCGTCGCGAACCGCCGCCAGCGACGGCTTGATCCGCGCTGCAGCGTCCATATAGCCTTGGCGTTCGGCGACCAGCGCCACGAGGATGCGGTCGATCCGGTCAATTTCGGCGCGCACCTGCTGCATGGTCTGGCAATCGGCGGCAGGGGTGTTCGTTGCGGTCATCGCCGCGATATAGGCCGGGCCGTCACGGGTTGAAAGCCATGATGACGGTGGACTTGCAGGTTATGCTTTGCGCGCGGCTGACACCAAGGATTAACCATGTTGCGGCTTGATGGGCGTTGCCTCAGCCGTGCTGCGGGCAAATTGCTGCCAGAAGGCTTGCCCCTGCCCATGATCCTGCGCCCATGACCAGTTATGCCGATGCCGCACTCGCCGCCCGGTCACAATCGCCAGTGCGTGCCGCGATTGCCAGCGCCGCCCGTGCCACAGGCATGGACTTCGACTTCCTGCTCAGCACGGCGGTGCGCGAGAGCTCGCTCAACCCGACAGCCGAGGCGCCGACCTCTTCTGCGGCGGGTCTGTTCCAGTTCCTCGACCAGACATGGTTGACCACGGTCAAGCGCCACGGTCCGCGCCATGGCATGGCGGCAGAAGCCTCGATGATCGAGATCGGGGCCGACGGGCGTGCTCGCGTCGACGATCCGCAGGCCCGTGCAGCCATCCTCAACATGCGCTTCGATCCGGAAATGTCGGCCCGGATGGCTGCTGAATTCGCCAACGACAATGCCGATGCCTTGCGCGTCCGCACCGGGCGCGAGCCGGTGGCGGGCGATCTCTATGCCGCCCACTTCCTGGGCTCGGCTGGTGCGGCCCAATTGATCAATGCGGCGAGCGCCCAGCCTTGGGAGGCTGCCGCCAATCTGTTTCCGCAAGCCGCCCGCGCCAACCGTCCGGTTTTCTATGCCAGTGATGGACGGCCAAAGACTGTGGTTGAAGTGCTGCAGGGCCTGCGGGCCACGGCGATGCGTGAAGCGCCCCCGGTAAGCCAGGTGGAGTTTGCAGGGAATACACGCTGGGCTGGCCAATCGGCTGGCCAGTCAGCCGCCCAGGCGGCTGGGAACATCAATCCGGCACTGGCCGCCGCACTGGAGGCCCAGAGCCAGGCAGAGCGGCAATTGCTGGCGCTGATCGGCTCCGATGCCGAGGGCGATGGCAGCCCGTTTTCGGCCCTGCTGGGGGCAGGGCTGGTCCAGACCGCGCTGGATGGCCGGGGCATGGCGGGCGGCGATCCGGGGCTCTACGCGCAGATGCTGGCCCAACAGGACGCCGCGCTCGAGCAGGCTGCAGCGGACATCATTGAGAGCGGGCGCACCTCAGGCTCGATTGCCACAGCCCTGTCACCTGGTGCTGACCGGCCTGCCAACCGGCGCGACGAACGCGAGACCGGGCAGGGGGCATCCATGGGCGGCCTGATGGCCAGTGCTCAAGCCAGTGCTCAAGCCAGTGCTCAACCTGTCGCGGTCGCACCTGACGCCCAGCCGCTTCCTGTGGTGACGCCTGTCAGTACCCCTGTGGCACCGGCGGTAGTCTTGCGCGGTCGCAGCACCAGCCGCTAGGATATCCGTGCTCGAACGCAAGGCCTCTACGCCTGCATCACGCGGACCGGGAGGCTCGCGGTCCTGTGGCCTGTCGCAGTGCGGCTTCCCTCAACCGCCTGCACGCGGGGACGCGTGCGCTCCAGGAGCGCGCGGTTTCACCGCGCCTGCGTGCTGCCAGCACGCAGTCCTGGATGGGTCGTGGCACTGATGATTGCGGTGTCATCCCGGGCGAAGACCCGCGATCTCGGGAAGTTCTGCGCACTGCTCCCGAGGTCCCGGATACGCTTTTCAAGCGTTCCGGGATAGCCCGTCACTTATCCCACACCCACCAACCCGTGGCCCAATGACGCCATGCCGTCTGACGCCTCATCCTTCGCCGTCCGGCAGAGTTGCGTCCGGCAGTGGCGCGCAGGCTGGCATCGGGCATTCGGGTGCTGGCATCATTCGTGCGCCGCCTTCTGGTGCTGATGGCTTTGCGCCTGGAACACACATTGGTGGACAAGGTGGACCCGGCGAGACCGTTGCCGAGGCCGAAAGGGATGACGCGGCCTTCCGGCGTGTCGTTCAGCGTGCTGCAAGCACGCGGTCCAGCACCGCGCGCGGTCGGTCAGGCCTTGCCCTGCTGGCGCGATCAGCTTGCACCTGCCAAGCAGGCCAAGCCGCCATCCCCGGCCAGGCTCTACCGCATGCTGGATCACCTCGCCGCCATCGTCGCTGACCCCGCATCACGGGCACGGCGTCTGGCCTTTCATCTGGCCCGGCGACGCGACGGGCCATTGCTGGCGCCCGATGGACCTGCCCGCATCGCAGGCCATTGGGGCAG
>JALOSP010000075.1 GCA_025458365.1 Hyphomonadaceae bacterium | reverse complement strand
CCTGAAGGATGAAGCGGTCAACGCGCGTATCCTGGCCACCATGCAACAGGGCGGTGCTGACGCCTGGTTCACCACGGACCCCCAGACCTTCCTGGGCGACGCTTACCAGGCCAGTGAATGGGAAAAGGTCGAAGACATCCTCGATGTCTGGTTTGATTCCGGCTGCACCCACGCTTTCGTCGTGGGGCCACGCTATGGCGAGGACACGGTCGCCGACCTCTATCTGGAAGGCACCGACCAGCATCGCGGCTGGTTCCAGTCCTCCCTGCTGCAAAGCTGCGCCACCCGTGGCCGGGCGCCCTACAAGCAGGTGCGCACCCACGGCATGATCGTGGACGAGAAGGGCCGGAAGATGTCCAAGTCGCTCGGCAACGGGATCGAACTGGACGACGTGTTGCGCCAGAACGGCATGGAAATCCTGCGCCTGCTGTTTGCCGCCGCCGACTACACCAATGAGCTGGCCTTGGGCAAAACCATCCTGGATCAAGCCGGCGAAACCTATCGCAAGCTGCGCAACACGTTCCGCTATCTTTTGGGCAGTCTGAAGGATTTCACGCCCGCAGAGGCGGTGCCTGTCGCAGAGATGCCGCTGCTGGAACGCTGGCTGCTGGCCCGCGCCCATCAGGTGGCAGGCGAAGTGCGCGCCGCCTATCAAGCCTATGACTTCAAGACGGCCCTGTCAGCGATCAGCGATTTTGCCAACCTCGACATGTCGGCCTTCTATGTCGATGTGCGCAAGGACGCACTCTATTGCGACGCGCCCGACAGCCTGCGTCGCCGCGCCTGTCGCACCGTGCTGGACCTTCTGTTCGAGCGCATGCTGACCTGGCTGGCCCCGCTGATGCCGTTCACCACCGAGGAGGCCTGGCTGTGCCGCTTTCCGGATGCAGGCTCGATCCATCTGAAGGTCATCCCCGATGATCCGGCCGGGTGGGCGGATCAGGCGGTTCTGGCCCGTATGGAGCATCTGCGTGCGCTGCGCCGGGTCGTCACCGGTGCGCTGGAGGTCAAGCGGCGCGACAAGACCATCGGCTCTTCGCTGGAGGCCGCACCCGTGGTCTATCTCATCAATGATGCAATCCGTTCGGCCATCGGCGATGAGGATCTGGCCGATCTGTGCATCACCTCGGGGCTGGAGCTGCGCAATGGAGCAGGTCCCGACGGGGCCTTCACGCTGGAGGACGTGTCAGGCGTTGCGGTCGCATTTGCCCGCGCACCCGGCATCAAGTGTGCGCGCAGCTGGAAGTACTTTGATCCGGCAACCGCCCTGCCCGGCTTCCCCGATGTGACTCCACGCGATGCACGCGCCGTGATGGCCTGGGATGCGGCTCAGGATTGATGCTTTCTCCCCTGCAATACAAACCGGACAAACGCATACGCTCAGGCGGCGCTGAAAAGCCCTTCCCCCTTGTGGGGAAGGGTTGGGATGGGGGGCGGTGAGGCAGGCGCAAACTTCGATGAATGTGCGCTTTCGGCGAGAACCCCCATCTCCCAGCCTCTTCCCCACAAGGGCGAAGAGGAGCAAAACCGCGCAAGGCCTGCCAAATGCGATTGGCTTGGACTTGGCCGACTGAGGGTTCCTCACCCCGCCTGCAACACGAAAAACCCCATGGCCTTGCGGTCTTTCGAACCGTTCCCATATGAGGCCTTGAGCACAAGGGGCGTGCGGAACCACCGCCTCCTGCCACATATAGTAACCATGCCGCTCTCGCGCGTGCCTCGCAAAAGGGGGCGGGTGGGGCGGGTCCGCTGATACGGGACTGAATGACCATGAGCAAAGTGATCGGGATCGACCTGGGGACCACCAATTCGTGCGTTGCCATCATGGATGGCAAGACCGCCAAGGTGATCGAGAATGCCGAAGGCGCGCGCACCACGCCGTCCATCGTCGCCTTCACCGAAGACGGCGAGCGCGTGATCGGCCAGCCTGCCCGCCGTCAGGCCGTGACCAATCCGGAATACACCTATTTTGCCATCAAGCGGCTCGTGGGCCGCGCCTTTACCGACCCGATGGTGAAGAAGGACATGGAACTGGTGCCCTACACCATCACCAAGGCGCCGAACGGCGATGCCTGGGTGAAGGGTCGTGACAAGGATTACGCGCCTGCCGAAGTCTCGGCCATGATCCTGACCAAGATGAAGGAAACCGCCGAAGCCTATCTCGGCGAGACGGTGTCGAAGGCCGTGATCACCGTGCCTGCCTATTTCAACGACGCCCAGCGTCAGGCCACCAAGGATGCCGGCAAGATCGCGGGCCTGGAAGTGCTGCGCATCATCAACGAGCCGACCGCGGCGGCCCTCGCCTATGGCATGGACAAGGCGGGCAACAAGACCATTGCGGTCTATGACCTGGGCGGCGGCACGTTCGACGTCTCGATCCTGGAGATCGGCGACGGCGTGTTCGAAGTGCGCTCGACCAATGGCGACACCTTCCTCGGCGGTGAAGACTTCGACATGCGGATCGTCGATTACCTCGCTGACGAGTTCAAGAAGGACAAGGGCATCGACCTGCGGTCCGACAAGCTCGCCCTCCAGCGCCTGAAGGAAGAAGCCGAAAAGGCCAAGAAGGAGCTGTCGAGCACGCCGCAATACGAAGTGAACCTGCCGTTCATCACCATGGACAAGACAGGCCCGCTGCACCTCAACCTGAAGCTCACCCGCGCCAAGCTGGAAGCCCTGGTCGAGGACTTGATCAACCGCACCATCGAGCCGTGCAAGGCGGCGCTGAAGGATGCAGGGCTGACCCCGTCGGACATCGATGAAGTGGTGCTGGTCGGCGGCATGACCCGCATGCCGAAGGTGCAGGAAGCGGTGAAGCAGTACTTCGGCAAGGAGCCGCACAAGGGCGTCAACCCGGACGAGGTGGTTGCCATCGGTGCGGCCATTCAGGCCGGCGTGCTGCAAGGCGACGTGAAGGACGTGCTGCTGCTCGACGTGACGCCGCTGTCGCTGGGCATCGAGACACTGGGTGGCGTGTTCACCCGCCTGATCGAGCGCAACACCACGATCCCGACCAAGAAGAGCCAGGTGTTCTCGACCGCTGACGACAACCAGTCGGCCGTGACCATCCGGGTGTTCCAGGGTGAGCGGGAAATGGCTGCCGACAACAAGATCCTCGGCCAGTTCGATCTGGTCGGCATCCCGGCTGCCCCGCGTGGCGTGCCCCAGATCGAGGTGACGTTCGATATCGACGCCAACGGCATCGTGGCCGTGCAGGCCAAGGACAAGGCGACCGGCAAGGAGCAATCCATCCGCATCCAGGCCTCGGGCGGTCTGTCCGACGCTGATATCGAGCAGATGGTCAAGGACGCCGAAGCCAACGCCGAAGCCGACAAGGCCAAGCGCGAGGCGGTGGAAGCCAAGAACAGCGCCGAAGCCATGATCAACTCGGTGGAGAAGCAGCTCGGCGAGTATGGCGACAAGCTCTCCCCCGCCGACAAGGGCGCCATCGAGGATGCGGTGAAAGCCGCCAAGGAAGCGGTGGAAGGCGGCGACGTGCCCGCCATCCAGGAAAAGTCCCAGGCCCTGATGCAGGCGGCCATGAAGATCGGTGAAGTCATGTACGCCGAACAACAGGCCACTGCCGAAGCTGACGCCAAGAAGGATGCGGGCGATGATGACGTCGTCGATGCCGACTTCGAGGAAGTGGACGGCGACAAGAAGTAGGGCTTTGGAGCGCGCGATTGCATCGCGCTAATGGCGTGCTGCAAGCACGCGCCCCATAGCGAATGCAAGGTCCATCGACTTGTCGATGCTTGTTCTGAAAGGGCGCTCTAAGGGGCGCCCTTTTTTGGCTTTGAGGCGTGTGTACCACTCGCGTCTGGCGAGAGGTGGCGTAGGGGGCACCCTGCACCATCCGCCGTCTCATTCCCCACGCACATGGTTCCATCTTCTCACCGCCTGTCTACTTGACGCTGTTTGCGCCTGTGTTACCTTTGACTACCATGCAAGGAGGGATTGCACCGATGTCGCGCGTCAATGCCCCAACCAAGCCCGTATCCCTCAAACTTGATGCCGCATTGAAGGCGCGGCTTGACGCCCTCGCCGTAGCGCAGGACCGCTCGCCCCACTGGCTGATGCACACCGCCATCGCCCGATTTGTCGAAAGCGCCGAAGCCGAGGAGCAATTGCGGCTCGAAGCCATGGCCGCCTACGAGCACTATGCGCAAACCGGCCTGCACCTCACATTTGAAGAGGTGGACACCTGGCTTGGCCGGATCGAAGCGGGTGAAGAGGCACAGCTGCCCGAATGCCACGTGTGATCTGGTCAGCGCAGGGGCGCGACGACCTGCTGCGGCTCCATTCGTTTCTGAACGAACACAATCCAGATGCAGCGCGCAAGGCGATGGGCGCAATCCGCAAAGGCATCGCGACACTCAACCAGTTTCCAGACATTGGGCGCCCTGTGGATCAGATGGACCTGGTGTATCGGGATTGGCCCATCGCGTTTGGCAGCAGCGGCTACATTGCGCGCTATCGGGTAGATGGCGACACGATCATTGTGCTTCTGGTTAGACACCAGCGTGAAATGCCTGGGGATCGGGCGTAGGATAACAATCCCTTGCCATCCCGGCCAAGCGGCAGCGGCGAGCCTGAGACCTCCGGATCAGAGCGCCAAACCTCCCGAGGTCCCGGATACGCCTGACGGCGTTCCGGGATGACAACGCGTAAGCGACCACAACATGCACAGGCGCTGGTTGCACATGTCTGCGCCATGCCTACATGAAGGCTGCGCGCAGCCGCCGGGGCCGGTTGTGCTTGATCCTGCCTTGATCCGGACCATCCATGAGCACTGAATACTACGATCTTCTGGGCGTGGCCCGTGATGTTGATGCGGCAACGCTGAAGTCGTCCTATCGCAAGAAGGCCATGCAGTGGCACCCGGACAAGAACCCCGGCGATGCCGCTGCCGAGGCCAAGTTCAAGGAAATCAACGAGGCCTATGCCGTGCTGTCAGACCCCGACAAGCGGGCCGCCTATGACCGCTATGGCAAGGCCGGGCTGGGGCAGGGCGCGGGCGGCGGTGGTGGCTTCTCCGGCGACCCGGCCGATATCTTTGGCGAGATGTTCGGCGACATCTTTGGTGAGGTGTTTGGCGGTGGCCGCCAGCGCCGGGCAGGCCCGGCACGCGGGGCTGACTTGCGCGTGGACTTCGAGATCACGCTGGAACAGGCCTACATGGGCCATGACGCCGAACTGGTCGTGCCGACCGAGGAAGTCTGCACGGTCTGCGATGGCACCGGCGCCGAGCCTGGCACCAAGCCGGAAACCTGCCACACCTGCGGTGGAGCCGGTCAGGTCCGGGTGCAGAACGGCTTCTTCATGATGACCCGCACCTGCCCGACCTGTGGCGGGCGCGGCACGGTGATCAAGAGCCCGTGCAAGGCCTGCAAGGGCCGGGGCCGCAAGAAGGTGGACCGCAAGCTGTCAGTGTCGATCCCTGCCGGGGTGGAGGATGGCACGCGGGTGCGGATCAGTGGCGAAGGCGAGCCCGGTGCCCGTGGCGGGCCGAAGGGCGATCTCTACGTCTTCCTTGCCATCAAGCGCCACGAGCTGTTCGAGCGTGACGGGCGCGACCTCTATTGCCGGGTGCCGGTGCCGATGACGGTGGCGGCCCTGGGCGGCACAATCCAGGCGCCGACCATCGATGGTGGCAAGGTCGATATCACTGTGCCCGATGGCGCCCAGACCGGCCATCGCATCCGCATGCGCCACCACGGCATGACCCAGCTGAAAACCACCGCACGCGGCGACATGCATGTGGAATTGTTTGTCGAGACGCCGCGCAAGCTGAACGCCCGCCAGAAGGACTTGCTGAAGCAATTCCAGGACGAGTGCCAGGCTGACAGCCACCCCGAACATGACGGCTTCTTCGAGAAGGCCAAGGGCTACTGGGAGCGGATGACCAAGGCCTGATCGGCCTCCACAGCGTGGACGCGGGCGCAATATCCGGGACCGGAACTGGCACAAACAGGCACAAAGTTGACGCCTGCGTCAGGCAGTCGCAGCGACGGGCCAGCAAGACGGGCGCAAGGGTGACGGGTGTTTTTCAACCCCCGTCTGCAAAGGCGCCTGTTCCATGCGCATCGTGCTGGTCCATCCCAATTACCATTCCGGCGGCGCCGAGATCGCCGGCAACTGGCCCCCGGCCTGGGTCGCCTATCTGGCTGGTGCCCTGAAGAAAAACGGCTACACCGACGTGGTGTTCATCGACGCCATGACCAACCATCTCGATGATGACACGCTGCGCCAGAAATTGCTGGAAGCCGACCCCGACATCATCGGTGTCACGGCCATCACGCCATCGATCTACAAGGCCGAGCGGGTGCTGGAGATTGCACGGGAAGCCGTGCCGCATGCCTTGCGCATTTTGGGCGGGGTCCATGCGACCTTCATGTACAAGCAGGTGTTGAGCGAGGCGCCGTGGATCGACGCCATCGTGCGAGGCGAGGGCGAGGAGATTCTGGTCAATCTGGTGCGAGCCGTCGAAGCCGGCATCTGGCTGACCGAGCGCCGCCAGATCGAGGGGCTGGCGTTCCGCGACGGCGACCAGATCGTGGCCACCAAGGCTGCCCCCACGATCAAGGATCTGGACGCGATCACCCCGGACTGGGACCTTCTGGAGTGGAGCAAATACATGTATGTGCCGCTGGGCGTGCGGGTGGCAATCCCCAACATGGCGCGAGGCTGCCCGTTCACCTGCTCCTTCTGTTCCCAGTGGAAGTTCTGGCGCGACTATCGCATCCGCGATCCGAAAAAGGTGGTCGACGAGATCGAGGA
>JALOSP010000074.1 GCA_025458365.1 Hyphomonadaceae bacterium | reverse complement strand
CTGGCACCTTCTTTCGCAATGGACCCGGACAGCATGAGCGCGGTGGCCAGCGCTACCATCACTGGTTTGACGGTGACGGGCTGGTGCATCGCTGGCAGATCGGTGACGGGCAGGTGGGCTATCGTGCCCGCTTTGTCGACACGCCCAAGCGTCGGGCCGAAATCGCGGCAGGCCGGTTCCTGTTCCCGGCGGGCGGTGGTGGCATCGAAGCGACTGCACCCGTGACCGGGCCGGACAGCGTGAACGTGGCCAACACCTCGATCCTGCCGGTCAATGGTGAATTGTGGGCGCTGTGGGAAGGCGGCAGTGCCACGGCGATGGACCCCGGGACACTGGCCACCAAGGGGCTGGTCAGCCTGCGCGACGATCTGCGCGGTGCGCCGTTCAGTGCCCACCCGCGTGTGGGCCGGGACGGTCGGATCTGGAACGTGGGCTATATGGGCAACCGGATGGCGCTTTACCGGTTGTCCCCAACGGGCACCCTCGATGCCGTGGCCCTGCACCGGGTGCCGCCTGTGGGCTTCATCCATGACTTCCTGCTGACCGAAAAGTCTGTGGTGGTGGTGCTGACCTCGACCCGGCTCGACGGCGATGGCGACGGCATGTTCGCCCAGATCCGGGGGCGGCCGGAGCTGAAGATGCAGGTCAAAATCTATGATCGCGAGACGCTGGCCCTGACCCGCGAGGCAGAGCTGCCCACCGGTTATGTGTTCCACTTCGGCAATGCCTGGGAAGAGGCTGACGGCACGATCCGGTTTGACATGGTCCACACCACCAATTGCGATCAGGTGCAGGAGATGCGCCGCCCGATGGTCGGTGAAATGCCACGCGGCGACGAGATCATGTATCGGGTGACTCTGCCGGTTTCAGGTGCCCCACGCCTGTCGCAAGTCCGCACCGGGGTGGAGTTTCCCCGTGTGGCGCCTGGCGTTGCCAGCACCCGCAACCGCTATGTCTATGCGGCGTCCAAAGCGCACGCCGAGCGTTCGCTGTGGTTTGACAGTGTCGGCAAGTTCGATCTGGAGAGCGGACATCACGCGCTCGCCAGCTTTGGCCCGGACTGGATGGTGGAGGAGCATGTCTTCGTACCGCGCCCGGGCGCAACGGCAGAAGACGATGGCTGGCTGGTTGGCACGGCGCTCAACTGGCGCCGCCAGCAGACGGCGCTCAACGTGCTCGATGCCCGCAACCCGCAAGCCGGGCCTCTGGCCCGCGCCTGGCTCGATGTGGCAATGCCGCTGGGGTTCCACGGCCAGTTCCTGGCCGCCTGACCCGAAACCCGGTCATCCTGCCAGGCTGACCGGCACTTTCAGATAGACCCCGCCGTTGGCCGAAGGCGGCGGCATGTGCCCGGCACGCATGTTGACCTGAACTGAAGGCAGCAGCAGGGCAGGCGCCGCGAGTTTGCAATCCCGGGCTGTGCGCATGGCCACGAAGGTATCTTCGTCGATCCCGTCGTGGACATGGATGTTCGAGCGTCTCTGTTCGCCCACAGTCGTCTGCCAGGCATAGCCCTCGCGACCAGGGGCCTTGTAGTCGTGACACATCCACAAGGTCGTCTGCTCCGGCATGGCCAGCAGCTTGCGGATCGAGCGGTACAACAGCCGGGCATCGCCGCCGGGAAAGTCTGCGCGCGCGGTGCCAAAATCCGGCATGAACAATGTGTCGCCGACAAACACATCACTGTCACCGATGTGATAGGCCACGCATGCCGGCGTATGGCCCGGCACATGCATGACAGTCACGGGCAGGGCACCCAGGTCCAGGACATCACCGTCTTCCACCAGAAGGTCGAACTCGGCGCCGGTGCCGCTGACGTCAGGTGCGTCAAACACCGTGCGGAAAACCGACTGGACCGCATCGACGCGGGCACCGATGACGACTTTCGCACCGGTCTGCGCCTTGAACCATGGTCCGGCGGACAGATGGTCGGCATGGACATGGGTTTCCAGCACGTGGGTGATTGTGGCGCGCCGGGCGTGGGCCGCAGCCAGCACTGCCTTTGCCGATTCCAGGCTGTATCGGCCCGAGGCGTGGTCATAGTCGGCAACAGGGTCGATCACCGCTGCAACACGGGTGGTGGGATCGATCACCAGATAGGTCACCGTAAAGGTCGCCGGATCAAAGAAAGCGGTGATGTCAGGTTTGGAAGGGGCATGTGCCATGGATTGGTCTCCTGTCGGTTCCGTCCCATATATTAGACTTGACTAAATTAGTAAAGACTAATAGAGAGGGCCTATGAACTCGATGATCTCAAGCCCGCAGCAGCCTGCAATGGTATCAGACCTCTCCTCCATGGCTGACAAGGCGGGTGAGGCCGCCCGCCTGATGCGCACGCTGGGCCACGACGGGCGGTTGCTGGTCTTGTGTGCTCTGGTCGGGCAGGGCGAGGCTTCTGCTGGCGAGCTTGTCGGCCTGTCGGGCCTGTCCCAATCGGCGCTCTCCCAACACCTCACCATTCTGCGTGAGCAGGGGCTGGTCGCCACCCGGAGGCAGGGCACGTCAATCATTTACCGGCTGGCCGATCCACGCGTGGCGGCCGTGCTGGAAACCCTTCACCGGCTCTATTGCGGCCCCCACAGCGACACCGATCCCAAATTGGAGACAGACTCATGAGCCTTCCTTCCATCACCCCACACGCTGCCCGCGACCTGATCGCCCAGGGCGCCATTCTGGTTGACGTGCGCGAGGCCGACGAACATGCCCGTACGCGCATTCCAGGCGCCCGCCATGCGCCGCTGGCGGGTGGTCTGACAGGCTTGCCACAGGAGGGTGTGGTCGTGTTCCATTGCCGCACCGGCAATCGCACCTCTATCAATGCAGGCAAGCTGGCCTCCAGCACGGGCTGCCAAGCCTATGTGCTCGAAGGCGGGCTGGACGGGTGGAAAGCTGCCGGCCTGCCAGTGCTCGAAGATCGCAAGCAGCCTCTCGAACTGATGCGTCAGGTGCAGATCACGGCAGGCAGCCTCGCTCTGCTGGGCGCAGTGCTGGGCTTTGCGATCAATCCGACCTTCCACCTGCTCAGCGGCTTCATCGGCGCGGGCCTGACATTTGCCGGCGTCACTGGCTGGTGCGGCATGGCCAAAGTCCTGGCGGTTCTGCCCTGGAACCGGACGCTTGCCACAGCCACCCCGGTCCGGGATTGATCGGGTGCACGACGTCGTGAGCCTGTCGGCCGCATTGGCAGCCCTGTCCGGTGGGTTGATCGGTCTGATCCTGGCAGTCCTCGGATCGGGGGGGTCGGTGCTGGCGGTGCCCTTGCTGGTGTGGCTGGTCGGCGTTGACCAGCCTCATGTGGCCATTGGCACCGGGGCCATTGCGGTTGCGGCCAATGCCCTGTTCGGTCTGGCCACACATGCCCGGCGCGGCACCGTGCGCTGGCCGTGCGGGCTGGTCTTTGCAAGCGCCGGCATTGCAGGTGCAACAGGTGGGGCGTGGCTGGGCAAGCTGACCGACCCGGAGATGCTGCTGGGCCTGTTCGGCCTCGTGATGATCGTGATCGGTGTGCTCGGTTTCAAGGGCAAGGTCGATACCGGGCCGGTTGACGCCATCCGGATGTCGCGCGGCAATGCGGGCTGGCTCGCACCGCGCCTGGCCGGGTTCGGCGTGGCCAGCGGCGTCGCATCCGGGTTTTTCGGCATCGGTGGCGGGTTTCTGATCGTGCCTGCACTGGTTGCTGCCGCCGGTCTTCCGATCGAGATCGCCATGGGCACATCCCTGGTGGCGGTCAGCGCTTTTGGCTTGACGGCTGCAGCCAGCTATGCCGGCAGCGGTCTTGTGGACTGGACCATCGCAGGCTGGATGATGGCGGGCGGCCTGGTCGGGGCTGGTGCGGGGGCGGCCATCGCCAGCAGGCTGGCGGCGCGGCGGACCTGGCTGTCAGCGATTTTTGGCGTCGTGGTTGTGGCCATGGGTCTGGGGCTGACGATGCGCGGCCTTCTCACGGTTCTTTCGCGCTGATCAGGCCACGCACGAAGATCAGGCCACGCCGGCCCGCAGCAGGTCATGCAGGTGGATGATCCCGACCAGATGGCCCGGTTGGTCTGCCACCAGCAGCACGGTCCGCTTGGTGTCATTGAGCAGGCCCAGCGCTTCGGCGGCCAGCATGTCGGGCGGGCAAGTCATCGGGTTTGTGCTCATCAAGTCCCCGGCGGTGGCAGCTTCCAGTGACACGCCAGCCTTGCGGCGCACATCGCCATCGGTGATGATTCCGACCAGCGTCTTGCCATCGACAACCGCCGTGCAGCCCAGGAGATGTTCGCTCATCACCAGCAGCACATCGCGGATTGGCGTGGCAGGTGACACCTGCGGCAGGCGCTCACCAGAGTGCATCAGATCGCCGACGGTTTTCAGCATGGCGCCCAGCTTGCCGCCGGGATGATAGACCCGGAAGTCCTGGGCGGTAAACCCGCGCCGCTCGATCAGGGCGACGGCCAGTGCGTCGCCCAGCGCGATCTGCAGCGTGGTGGAGGTGGTGGGCGCGCGAGTCTCGGCGCAGGCCTCGGGCGCGTCAGGCAACAGCAATACATGATCGGCAGCCTTGCCCAGCATGGACCCGGCATTGGCCGTGATGGCAATCAGCGGGATCGAAAACCGGCGCGAATAAGCCAGCAAGTCGGAAAGCTCGGAAACCTCGCCCGACTTCGACAGGGCAAGAACCACATCCTCGGCGCCAATCATCCCCATGTCTCCATGGCTGGCTTCGGTCGGGTGGATGAATTGGGCGGGCGTGCCGGTAGAGGCGAGTGTTGCTGCGATCTTGCGCGCCACATGGCCGGACTTGCCGACCCCCGCACAGATCAGTCGGCCTTTCATTGCGGCGACGGCGGCTACCGCGTCCACAAAGGATTGGTCAAGGCTGGAAGCAAGAGCGCCAAGGGCGGCGGCTTCGATGGCAATCACCCGGCGGGCAACGTCCAGATCATCAGACATCGTGGGTCTCACTGTTGGGCCTCAGTCTGCCCTGCAGGCCGGGCTGAAGGTGTCGCAGCCGGTGTCGGGGCTGGTGGCGCGGCAGCCGGAGCTGTGGGGGTCAGGGAAAGGTCGATCAGCTGGAAGCCTGGACCATCGCTGGTGCCAGCCGGATCGATTGCAGGCGCCAGCGCGAGCGCCAGCGGAGGATCCCCCGGGCGCGGCAGGACAAGGCGGACAGTCTGACGCTCCACCGAGGCAGTGAGCGGCACCGAAACCCAGACGATCGGGGCGCCAGCCACGACAAAGCCCGCGTGCAGCACCGGTGGCAGGCTGTCCGGGTCTGGCAGCGGTTCAATGGTCACGGTCAGGGTCTGTGCCGACGATGCAAGGCTGGCACGGGTCTGCGGGCCAAGCAGAAGGCGGGCGCCGTCGCTGGATTGGGGGTTGAACGGTTCCAGCGCTGCGACCGCAACGCCCGTCAGCGCGCCGCTGATGCCCGGCGGCTGGGTAACAGCAACGTCAGCGCCTCCGGCGAGTTGCTGCAGCGTTGCCGATGTGAACCGGAGTTCTCGACTGGCGCTCCGGTCCGCCTCTACCGCTGCCCCTGGCCGGTTTAGCACGGGCCGGGCCGCCACCGCGACCATCATGGCCGCCGCGACCAGACACAGGACATAAAACAAAGGCGCGCGCATCGCCGGTCATTGCCTCTGCTGGCTGTCAAACGCAAGCAAGCCTCGCAATTCCGTCCTTGCCTGCCAGACCCGACCCGCGGGCCAGTCTTCACATGCCCGGCAGCTTGATGGCCCGCGAACGGTTTTGCTGGATGGTAGGGGCTTGCCCACCAGTCGCCGAGTTGATCGCCTGCCGCTCTGAGGCCAGCCGCTCGGCTTCACCAGTTGCGTCAATTTCAGCCTGTGTGTCCATCGGCCCGGTCCGGCGGCCGAGCAGCCGGTCGGCGAAGCTGTCCGGCTTGCGGGCCAGATCGCCGGTTTCTGAATCGAGAATATCGCGGATCCGCGGGTCGGCATTGCTGGCGCCCAGGTTGGCCACCAATTGCTGTTCACCGGGCGATGCCGAGGCCCCCATCGAAACACCAAACACCGCAGACCGTGCCTGCATGTCCGGGCGCAGTTCCAGCGGACGGGCCTCACCGGGACGTGGCGGGCGCAGATTGAATTCCGGCGGCACCACCAGCGGGGCCTTCGAGACCACCCGGAACTCGTCTGGAGCAACCTTGCCGGAACCGACAGCCTGGCTGAAGGCCGCACAGCCGGAAATGGCAATTGTCGCCGTCAGCAGGGTGGCGAGCGCAATCGGGGATTTCTTCAAGGTCGTGGCTCCAGCGGCTGTCCCAGCGTGGCCCGTCCTACAAGCTCACCGGTGGATGGTAAAGCCGCCTCCTGCGCTCAATCGGGCTTGACTGGCGTCTCGGTTGCGTTGGATGCGGCCTTCTCGGGCTTCGGTTCCAGCAACAGATCGATGATCAGCAGCAGGGCCCCGATATTGATCGCCACATCGGCGACATTGAAAATCCACGGGAAATGCAGGCCGCTGAAATCGAAGAAGTCCACCACATAGCCAAACCGCACCCGGTCGATCATGTTGCCGATCGCCCCGCCGATCACGATGGCCAGGGCAAGCCGTGTCAGCCAGCGGTCCGAGCGGATCAGCCAGATGGTGAAGATCAGCGCAATCGCGCCCGACAGGGCAACCAGCCCCCAGCGCTCGATCGGCGAATCCGCGCGCAGCTGGCCAAAGCTGACGCCGTAATTCTTCACGAAGGTCAGATCGAAGATCGCCGAAATCTCGACTTTTCCGATGATCTGCAGCTGGACCACGTTCAGGATCCACCACTTCGACAGCTGGTCTGCCGCCAGGATGAACGCCGACAGATACTGCAGCGTCGCGTCCG
>JALOSP010000073.1 GCA_025458365.1 Hyphomonadaceae bacterium | reverse complement strand
TGCGGCCAGCTTCCGGCAGGTTGATCATATGGCTCTGCTCAACCCGCCGCGCTCGACCCACGCTCCGCGGATTCTGCTGTTGTATGGGTCTGTGCGACCAGTATCCTATTCCCGTCTGGCTAGTGAGGAAGCAGCCCGCATCCTGCAGGCATTCGGGGCCGAGACACGGATGTTCAACCCGTCCGGCCTGCCACTGCCCGATGATGCGCCGCCCGATCATCCCAAGGTCGTCGAACTGCGCGACCTCGTTACCTGGAGCGAGGGCATGGTCTGGTGCTCGCCTGAGCGACATGGAGCCATGACGGGGATCATGAAAGCCCAGATTGACTGGATTCCGCTTTCCATCGGTGCGGTCCGCCCGACCCAGGGCAAGACTTTGGCCGTGATGCAGGTCTGTGGTGGCAGCCAGAGTTTCAACGCGGTCAACCAGTTGCGTGTGCTGGGACGCTGGATGCGGTTGATCACGATCCCCAACCAGTCATCGGTCGCCAAGGCTTGGGCCGAGTTTGACGGCGAGGGTCGGATGAAACCGTCTGCCTATCACGACCGGATCGTCGATGTGATGGAAGAACTGGTGAAGTTCACCCTTCTGACCCGCGACCGGGCAGGTTATCTCGTGGATCGCTACAGCGAGCGGAAGGAAAGTGCCGCCGCACTGACCGCACGGGTCGGCGGGGCGGGTGGGGCCATTGCCGCGTCCTGAACTGCAAGCGCCCAGAAGTTCCGGTTTCCATATGTGCCTGTCGCAGGCTTGAAGTTGCGCAAAAACAGGGTACCCATGTTTATGGCTGTGTCTGCTCAAAGAGGTTCAACATGATCGTGCGCAATTCCCTCACCCTGGCTCTGGTTGCAGGGTGCGTGGCACTGACCGGGTGCAACCCGGCAGCGCCGGGCGCCAATGATGCTGCCCCTGTCCCTGCCGCAGCCGCTGGAACTGCCGCCGCACCAAGCTTCACCGCAGCTGCCGATGCCAAGCCTGAAACCCTGGCCCCAGCCGAAGCTGATTCCGAAGGCGAAGCCGCTTCGCTTGGCGGTGTGGTCCGCTTCGATGCAGTGCCCAACCAGTCGGGCGATGCCTTTGTCCGGCTGATCGGAACGGGCGGCGGTGATCCTGCGGCCAATGGATTGATGACCTATCTGGTAATCAGCACAACGCATGACAGCTGGGTCTATACGATCGGCAACATCCTCGAATACCGGATCAAGGGCGCTGCTGACGGCAAACTCGATCTGGAGATCGACGAGACGATCGTTGCCGACAATGGCGACATGGGCAACCAGACCCGCAAGGTAATCGTGACCTGGACAGCGGTTCCGGCAGACTACAGCCCTGGCGACGGCTGGTCGCCGACCGTCACTGTGACGGCGGCCCAATAGTCCACCGCGTCAGGCAGCTTTACACCACCGCCGGGGCCAACACTTGCATGGTCCCGGCGTCGGCGTCGATCTCGACATCAGCACCCAGCGGCAGGAATGGCTGATCGGCGATATGGCCGAACATCGCACCGTGAAACGCAGGAATGCCCAAAGGCCGGATATGCTGGTCAAGGATTTCTGACAGGGTGAAATTGCCATAGCCGCCCCCCTCACCGCGGCAATCGGTGCATTGGCCGAACACGAAACCTGCAAGGCCCGGCAGGATCCCCGCCAGCGCCAGTTGGGTCAGCATCCGGTCAATCCGGTATTCGGCCTCATTGGTGTCTTCCAGCACCAGGATGGCGCCGCGCGTGTCGGGCATGTAGGGCGTGCCCGCCAGTGCGGAGAACACGGTCAGATTGCCCCCAATCAGCCGCCCGCGCGCCTTGCCCCGGCCCAGCACCACCGTGCGACCGCGCCGCTGGACCAGCCGGTCCTCACGCGCTACGGGATTGCGGAACAGTGGCGTGCCAGCGTCCACCAGTTGTTCGTTGAATGACGCCACCGAGATTGGCCCCCATGCATTGGCAGCATTGGCGCCATGGAAGCTGACCATGCCAGCGCGCGCCTGCAGCGCCATATGCAACCCCGTGATGTCGCTATAGCCCAGCACCGCCTTCGGGTTCGCCGCGATCATCTCATAGTCAAGGAAGGGCAGCATTCGCGCCGCACCCCAGCCACCCCGGACACAGAGCAGCGCCTTGACCTCCCGGTCGGCAAACATCGCATTCACGTCAGCGGCGCGGTCACGGTCCTGTCCGGCCAGATAGCCATAGCGATCCATTGTGTGGGCGCCGTGCTTGGGCACAAAGCCGAGTGCGCGCACCACCTCTTCAACGAGTGCCCGGTCATCGGCCTCATAGGTTGCACCCGACGGCGCGACCAGACCGATGGTGTCGCCCCGGCGCAGGCGTGGCGGGCGGGTGAGGGACGTGGTCTCTGGCATGTCGTTGGTTCCAATAGCGGGCGCCGAGGCTGGCAGGAGTGTTGCCGCCAGCGCCGCGATCAAGGCGCGCCGGTGAAATGCTGGTTGCGTGTCGGCCATATGGTCCCCGGCGAGATGTTGCTGGCGAGTCTAACGCCGGTTCGCGATCCTGTCATCCGGCCCCTTCGACACCCATTCCAGTAGGTTGCCTGGTGATATCAAATCTGCTATCAACTGCTCATGGCACAGGTTCTGGTCCGTGATCTCAGTCCCGACACCGTTGGACGCTTGAAGGCGCAGGCGGTCGCGCGTGGCGTGCCGATGCAAGTCTTGCTCAAGCAGGCGGTGGAAACGGCCAGCCGAATGACCGTCGCAGAACGCTTGGCGTGGCTTGACAGGAAGCGGGTTGCGGTCAGGCGTGATCCGGATGGCCCGACTTCACTTGAGGACATCTGCGCCGGGCGTGCCAGCCGGCCATGAAAACGATGCTTGACGCGTCTGCGCTGGTGGCATTGCTGGTCGACGAGCCGGTCTCCGATCTGGTGAGGTCTCACACCGCGAACGCTTCCAGCATAGTATTCCTCAATCTCTGCCTTGTTGAAACTGGCAACGCACTCTGGAAGCTGGTGCGTCGCGGATCGCTCAGCCGGGCAGGTGCGATTGACCTGCTCGACGGCGCGCGCCTTTTGGCCGACACTGTGGAGCAAGATCATCTCCACGCCGTCGAGGCTTTGGACCTCGCGGCCAAACTCGATCATCCAGTTCATGATTGCCTCTACGCTGTTGCGGCCCGACGCATAGGCGCACGGCTCGTGACCTGTGACAGCGCATTTGCCCGAAAGCTCGATGCCGACTGGAATATCGCCCTGGTTCAAGCCTGAACCGATCCACCACCCCCGCGCCAATTCGCCTCGCTTGCGTCAGTACGCTGCATGGACAATTAACCTCTCCAAGCGTATGCAGAGTGCACTGCATCCGGGTGCCGTTGCGTGTGCGAACATGGCGCCCGGTTGCAGTCTCCGCCGGCCGGTTTGATGCTCACCAGCTCCCGGCCCCTGCGGGCAATCGCACATCACGGCGCCCTGCGCGCTCATGCCTAGTCTGGGGAGACGGCCATCATGTCATCGATCAACAGCTTCAACGCCCGCACCGAACTCACGGTGGGTGCCAAGACCTATACCATCTATTCCATCGCCGAAGCCCAGAAGAACGGGCTGCCGGATGTGTCGGCCCTGCCGGTCACGCTGAAGATCCTGCTGGAAAACCTGCTGCGCGCCGAGGACGGCGAAACCGTCACCAAGGCCGACATTCTGGCCGTTGCAGGCTGGCTGTCTGACAAGGGCAAGGCCGGGCACGAGATTGCCTTCCGTCCGGCACGCGTGTTGATGCAGGACTTCACTGGCGTGCCCGCCGTGGTGGACCTGGCCGCCATGCGCGATGCAGCCGCCAAGCTGGGCGCCGATCCTGAAAAGGTGAACCCGCTGATCCCGGTGGACCTCGTCATCGACCACTCGGTGATGGTGGACCATTTCGGCCGCGGCGACAGCTTCGAAAAGAATGTCGAGCTGGAGTATGAGCGCAATGGCGAACGTTACCAGTTCCTGCGCTGGGGCCAGTCGGCGTTCAAGAATTTCCGCGTGGTGCCGCCGGGCACCGGCATCTGCCACCAGGTGAACCTGGAATATCTGGCCCAGACCGTCTGGACCAATGATGAAGGCGTGGCCTATCCCGACAGCGTGGTGGGCACAGACAGCCACACCACGATGATCAACGGCCTGGCCGTGCTGGGCTGGGGTGTGGGCGGCATCGAGGCTGAAGCCGCCATGCTGGGCCAGCCGATCTCCATGCTGATCCCCGAAGTGATCGGCTTCAAGCTGACCGGCACGCCCGCCGAAGGCACCACCGCCACCGACCTCGTGCTCACCGTCACCCAGATGCTGCGCAAGAAGGGCGTGGTCGGCAAGTTTGTGGAATTCTACGGACCCGGCCTGGCCACCATGACGCTGGAAGATCAGGCCACCATTGCCAATATGGCCCCTGAGTATGGCGCCACCTGCGGCTTCTTCCCGGTCGGCACCGACACGCTGCGCTTCCTCGCCTCTACCGGTCGTGACGCCGACCGGGTGGCGCTGGTGGAAGCCTATGCCAAGGCGCAAGGGATGTTTGCCGGTGGCGAGCCGACCTTCACAGACACACTGGAACTGGACATGGGCGATGTGAAGCCATCGCTGGCCGGTCCGAAACGCCCGCAAGACCGGGTGTTGCTGGCTGATGCAGCCACTGCCTTCAAGGCAGCCATGGAAGGCGAATTTGGCAAGGCGGGCAAACTGCAAGAGCGCGTGGCTGTGGAGGGCCGCAACCATGACCTCGGCCATGGCGATGTGGTGATCGCCGCGATCACGTCGTGCACCAACACGTCCAACCCGTCGGTGCTGATCGCCGCCGGTCTGGTGGCCCGCAAGGCGCGCGCCAAAGGGCTGACCGTCAAGCCATGGGTCAAGACCTCGCTGGCACCGGGATCGCAGGTGGTGACAGATTATCTCGATGCGGCTGGTCTGTCGGCTGATCTCGATGCCATGGGCTTCAACCTCGTTGGCTATGGCTGCACCACCTGTATTGGCAATTCCGGCCCCCTGGCCACGGAAATCACCGGCGCCATCCAGTCGGGCGACCTCGTGGCGGCTTCGGTTCTGTCCGGCAACCGCAACTTCGAGGGCCGGGTGAACCCGGACACGCGGGCGAACTATCTCGCATCGCCCCCGCTGGTGGTGGCTTATGCGCTGGCCGGGTCGATGTATGTCGATATGAACAAGGACCCGATCGGCACCGGCTCTGACGGTGCGCCGGTCTATCTGAAGGACATCTGGCCGACGTCTGCCGAAATCAGCGCCATCATGCGCGAGCATGTGACCGCTGAGATGTTCGCCAGCCGCTATGCCGACGTGTTCAAGGGCGACAGCAACTGGCAGGGCATCAATGTCTCCGGCGGCAAGACCTATGAGTGGCCCGCGGTGTCCACCTATGTGGCCAACCCGCCGTACTTCGAAGGCATGACCATGGAGCCGAAGGGGGTCGAGGACATCCTGCAAGCCCGCGTGCTCGGCCTGTTTGGTGACAGCATCACCACCGACCACATCAGCCCGGCAGGTTCGATCAAGAAGGCGAGCCCGGCTGGCAAGTTCCTGTCCGAGAATGGCGTCGATGTGGTGGACTTCAACTCCTATGGTGCCCGCCGTGGCCACCATGAGGTGATGATGCGCGGGACCTTCGCCAATATCCGGATCAAGAACCAGATGGTGCCCGGTGTCGAAGGTGGCGTGACCAGGCACTTCCCCGGTGGCGATGACATGGCGATCTATGATGCGGCCATGATGTATCAGAAGGCGGGCACCCCGCTCGTGATCTTTGCCGGCAAGGAATACGGCACCGGCTCCTCGCGGGACTGGGCAGCCAAAGGCACCAATCTTCTGGGCGTGCGCGCGGTGATCGCCGAAAGCTTCGAGCGCATTCACCGGTCGAACCTGATCGGCATGGGCGTGATTCCGTTCGAGTTCCGCGACGGCGTCACCTGGCAGAGCCTCGGCCTGAAGGGCGATGAGCTGGTCACCATTTATGGCGTGGAAGACCTTGCCCCGCGCAAGGACATGGAGATCGAGGTGCGCAGGGCCGACGGAACCGAGATCATCGTGCCCGTCCGCTGCCGGATCGATACCGGCAACGAGCTGGAATACTACCGCAACGGCGGCATCATGCAGTATGTGATGCGCAACCTGGTGCGGGCTGCGTAGAGCCACGTCCCATCAAAGTGAATCGCTTTGATCGGATAAACTGTCGCTCCAACAATGGTTTAGTGCGCATTTTGTTTCCATGGAAACAAAATGCGCACGAGATTTTTTAACATGAACTGGGGCCAGCAACGGGAGCGCACGCGGCTCCGCATGCAGGGCGGCTGGGGCCAGCCGCGCTCCGGCAAGCCACAGGGCCGCAGGCCTGCGGTCCGGGACTTACCGGCTCGCCATCTCCACCATTGCCTCGCCTGGTGTGGGCTGGTGCTGGCCCCAGCTCATGGCGGCGGCGAGTGCGCCGGTCAGCACGGCTGCGATCAATGCGCTGCGAATGCGCAATTTCATCGGTTGTGCCTCAGTCTTGTTCATCATGCACCTCCGTCTGGGGAGATGGTGCCCCTAGGCCGGTTCTGCAACGCGGCGGTGACGGGTTCACGGCGGTTTGATGTCTCTGCACGTCCGATGACCGCCACTGCACCCATTGTCTCAGGCTGGTTGCATCGCGATCGGTTACGGACTTGAAGGGAGGCCATGACCGACGCATCATCCGCCACTGTGGCAATGCTACCCGCCCGCAAGTTTTCCGACCCCGATCAAACGGCCAAGGGCGAGTCGCGGGCTCAGGTGGCGTTCCGGCGTTACGGTACGGTCTGGCTGAATTCTGGCACCCAGTGCAACATCACCTGTGTACGCTGCTACATCGAAAGTTCGCCTACGAATGACCGTCTGGCCTATTT
>JALOSP010000072.1 GCA_025458365.1 Hyphomonadaceae bacterium | reverse complement strand
CGTGTGATGGATGATCCCCAGGCGGCTGGCACCCACCCCCCGGATCAATTCGGCAAACAGCAGCAACAGGCCGAACGCCACCAGAAGATCACCGCCGGACACAGTCCAGTCCGTGCCGGACGGCAGCGGGATGGCGACCCGGCTGTTGGTGATGCTGTCAACAAACACGTCAGCCCCGGCAGCCCCGCCGACCAGCGCGAGCACCACATACAGGCCGACTGGCAGAGCCAGCAATGGCAGGACAGACAGCGCATCACGCATGATGGTGGTCAGATACCCCCGACAGGAACGCGGCAGCGGGGCCACCATGACCGAATCGCCTGCCCGAACCCTCGCAAACTGCCCTTATCCGGCCAATTCGTCCACAGGGCCCGGGTCGCGCCTGCGCCGCCCCAGCCAGACGACAGCTGCAAGGTCACTGAGCGCCGCAACCAGCCTGCCAAGATTGGTGTATTTCGACACGCCGGCACCACGGGGCCGGTGGTTTACCGGCTGATATTCCACCTGATAGCCCTCGCGCTTGACGAGGGCGGGCATGTAGCGGTGCATGTGATCGAAATAGGGCAGATCAAGAAACACCGCCCGGCGCACCACTTTGATGCCGCAACCGGAATCGCTGGCCCCGTCGGCCAGGATGCGCTGGCGCACGGCATTGGCCAGGCGGCTGGCATAGCGCTTGGCCGCTGTATCCTTGCGCTTCACCCGCTCACCGCCAACCATTGCCAGACCGACCGGCGCATCGGCGCGATTGAGGTGCAGGAGGAGCTTGGGCAGGTCTGCCGGATCGTTCTGGCCGTCACCATCGAGCGTGCCGATCACCGGCCCGCGCGCGGCGCGCACCCCCGTGATGATGCCCCGGCTCTGCCCGGCATTGCGCCGGTGGGTCAGAACACGCAATTGCCGGTAGGTGGCCTTCAGACCGGCCAGTTCGTCCGCCGTGCCATCGGTGGAGGCATCATTGACCACGATGATCTCATGCGCCCAGCCCTCCAGTGCCGCAGCGATCTCGCCGACGAGCGCACCGATATTGCCCGCCTCGTTGTGGCAGGGCACCACGACGGAAATGTCGAGGGCACCGGCTGGAATTGCATCCATGGCAACACGCTTTCACAGGACCGGCAGGCGAGCGACCCGCCGACGCCATCAATCGTCGCGACGGCCAAACACGCTGTCGGCAGTGTAGTTGCGATAGTCGCGCTCATCCACATAGGGTGAGGTCTCTGCCGCGGGGGCGAGCGTAGGATCTTCTTCCACCACTTCGACCTTGCGACGTGGTGCTGCGGCCCTGATCACGGCATCGAGCTCGATCTGGGTGCACAGGCCGATCGTCACCGGATCGACCGGCTTGATATTGGCGCTGTTCCAGTGGGCCTTGTCGCGCACGGTGTTGATCGTGCTTTTGGTGGTGCCGATCAGCTTGCCGATCTGGGCATCGGTGACTTCCGGGTGATTGCGCAGGAACCAGGCGATGGCGTCCGGGCGGTCCTGGCGGCGCGAGATCGGGGTGTAGCGCCCGCCGCGCTTCTTCACCGGCGGCAGGTTCAGCTTGCGCCCTTCATGCAGCTTCAGCACATAGGCCGGATTGGCCTCGGCACGGGCGATCTCGTCGCGGGTCAGCTGCATGTTGGTGATCGGGTCCAGCCCGCGCACACCCATGGCCACGTCGCCATCGGCGATGCCTTTGACTTCCAGCGGGTGCAGCCCGCAGAAGGCGGCGATCTGCTCGAAGGTCAAAGCGGTGTTGTCGATCAGCCAGACGGCGGTGGCTTTCGGCATCAGGATGTCGGACATCGGCATGCTCCAGAAATAAAACGGCCCGGCACTGCGGCCGGGCAAACCTTGGAAAGGGGCGGCAGTGACCCTGCCCTCTCGTCCATCCCCATAGTCCCGCACGCCCGATGTTGGAAGTCAAAACCGCAGAGCGCTTGGCGGTGGGCTGTTTGTCATCGGGACTGGCTTTGGAGCTGGATGCAAAATGGGGGGCGTCAAAGGTGATGCGGTTCATGCTATCCCAAATACAACCCGCGTTGAAGGCCACGCCGGTGCCTCCTCACCCGCAATCCGCCCCGCTCCAGCGCGCATGGATCGCGGTTGGCAGCAGCCGTGCGCCGTCGCCTTCCGGGATCGCCATTTCGCCCGCTTCCAGCACCCCGGTGCGACCTGCCAGCGCCGCGGCCATGCAGTTTTCCAGTGCCAGAAGGCTGAGGCGAACGGCATAGACCGTGGTGATCATGAAGGGCACCGGGCCGCCGAGCAGCGCGGCGCAACTATCCAGCAGGTCCTGCAGGCCTTCTTCCAGTTTCCAGATCTCGCCATTGGGGCCGCGCCCGTGTTTGGGCGGGTCGAGGATGATGCCGTCATAGACCGCGCCACGGCGCTGTTCGCGCTGCACATAGCGGAAGGCATCCTCGACCAGCCAGCGGATCGGCCTGTCATTCAGACCGGCCAGTGCCTGGTTTTCGCGGGCAAAGGCCACCGCCTTCTTCGAGGCATCCACATGGGTCACATGGGCACCGGCCCGTGCGCAGGCGAGGCTGGCCAGACCGGTGTAGCCAAACAGGTTGAGCACGCGCGGCTGGTGGCCCGGCGCGAACGCTTGCGCCTTGGCGATCTGGCTGCAGGCCCAGTTCCAGTGGACGCTGTGTTCGGGAAACACGCCCAGATGGCGGAACGGGGTGCAGCGGGCGTGAAACCGCATGCCGTTCCAGGTCATGGGCCAGGTGTCGGGCACCCGCTTGTGAAACTGCCAGCGCCCGGCATCGCCATCATCGCTGCCGGAAAACTCCGCATCGGCTGCCCAATCCGACGGTTGCAGGCGCGGCGGCCACAGGGCCTGACTGTCCGGCCGGATCATCCGGTAGGGGCCGTATTGCTCCAGCTTGCGACCATTGCCGCTGTCGATCAGGCGATAGTCGCTCCAGTCGTCGGCCACGATCACGGGCACGGTGCGCACGGCATTGGCAACGGGTGTGAATTGTCTAGAATCGCGCGCCATCAAATCCCCGCTGCCGCCAGACTTCATAGACGGTCACGGCGGTTGCAATACCAAGGTTGAGGCTGTCGGCGCCACCGGCCATTGGCAGCCGGATCAGCCCGCTGCAGCGCGCCGCGCTGTCTGCCGTCAGGCCTGATTGCTCGGTGCCCATCAGGATGGCGACCGGGCCTGTCAGGTCCGTGTCGGTGTGGCGTTGGGAGCCTTCCAGCGATGTGCCAAACACCCGCACGCCATGTGCATCGGCCCAATCGAAAAAGCCTGCAGCTTCGGCCCTGACGACCGGCATGGCAAACACGCTGCCCATGCTCGCCCGCACGCTCTCCATGGAAAACGGATCGCAACTGACACCCAGCAACACCACGCCAGCGCACCCGGTGCTGTCAGCGGTGCGGATGATGGTCCCCAGATTGCCGGGATCGCGCGGGGCCTCCAGCGCGATCAGCGGACGGCTGGTATCGAAGGCTTCAAGGTCACCCAATTGCTGGCGAAACAGCCCGATCACGCTCTGGGCATTGTCGCGATGGGTCAGGGTTTCGAGCAGATGGTCGGGCAGTGTGACGGCTTCGGCGCCCGTCGCATCGGCCCGCGTCAGGAGTGCGCGCACCTGTGGCCTGTCCACCGCCGATTCCGCGGCCAGCACGGCATGCAGCCGCCAGCCACGATCCAGCCCTTCTGTCACATGGCGGGCACCTTCGGCAACGAACAGGCCGGTCTCGGTGCGGGCCTTCTTGCGGTCCAGCGCGCGGGCGAGCTTGACCAGCGGATTGGCCGCACTGCTGATCGACCGGATCATGCCGCGTACACCGGAGTGCGTGACCAATTGCAGCGAATACCGGGGAGTCTCTGCATTTTTCCAAACATACGCTTAACCACACACGCGAATGGGCTTGACCATCGGCACACAATCGAAATGGATGACAACCGAGGCGGGTGCGGCATTCTGGCAAGTGGGGATCGGCAGCCTGCACCGTGCCAAGAGAGTCTCGGAGGGGATAATGGAAGAACGCTCATATTTCTCATGCTGGCCATGGATGCTCCTGGGCCTTCTGGGTCTGGGCCTTCTCGGCTGGCTCGCAGCAGGCATGGCGCCGGGAATGCGCAATGACGTGACATCACTCGGGCAGAGCGCGCTGGAAACCAATGGCCATCTCTATGGCCGCGCGCAAGTGGATGGTTCGGTGCTGCGCATCACCGGCGATGCACCCAATGCGACTGCACGTGATGCGGCCTGCAAGGCCGCCACCGATGCAGCCACCGAGCGGCAGATGATCGGCATGCCTGGCGTGATCTCGCGGGTGGCGTGCGACATGACTGTTGCAGGCGCGGCAGTCGCGCAGGCCGCCTCGGTCGCACCTGCGGCTCCGGCTGCACCTGCAGCCCCGGCCGCCCCTGCAGCGCCGATCACGGAAACCAATGCACAGGCGGCCGATTGCCAGACCCGGCTGAATGCTGCAGCGGCATCGGGTCCCGTCAACTTTGCCAAGAACCGGGCCGAGATCATCGCGGGTCAAGCTGTGCTTGATCAGGTGGCTGGCGTGGCAAAGGAGTGCGCGGGCTTTGCCATCGAGGTCGGTGGCCATACCGATGTGCAGGGGCCGGAAAGCATCAACACCCCGCTCAGCCAGGCCCGCGCCGAATCGGTCGTCGCCTATCTGACCGGCAAGGGGGTTGCGGCCACTCAGCTGACTGCCCGCGGTTATGGCGAGAGCGCGCCGCTCGACACCGCCATGAACTCGGCAGCCCATGCCAAGAACCGTCGCACCGAATTCAAAATCACCGCTGCAACCGCAGCCCCTGCCGCACAATAAGCCGGCCACCAGAAATCTGAGGGGAAAACACCATGTACCTGATCGGACAAATGATCATCTATCTGCTCCTGGCTGCCGCGCTGGGTTTCGGGATCGCCTGGCTGCTGGACCTGTGCAAATGCCGGGGCAATGCAGAAGAACTGGCCAATTTGCGTGACGAAAACGCCCGGCTGACCGCTGCTGCGGCGGGAGGCGGCGCCGTTGGCCTGGCCGGTGCCGCAGCGTTCAGTGGCGATTCCGACCGCAAGATCGCTGCCCTTGAAGCCGAATTGGCTGAGGCACGCGTCAATGCCGGCCGTCTTGTCGAAGAGAACGCGAAGCTTGCCGGTGGCGCCGATGACGAGGCCAAAGCCACACTGGAATGGCGCAACCGCTATCTGGAAAGCCGCGTGAAGTTCCTGGAAGAGCAGAACACGTCTGCTGGCAGCACCGCCAGTCCGCTGGCAGCCGCCGCAGCTGGTGCGGTTGTCGGGGCTGCGGCGACCAAGGCTGCCGCCAAGCCGAAAGCTGCGCCCAAGCCGAAAGCCGTCAAGACCGAGATGCCCGCCAGCAATGAAGAGCTGACCCGTTCGCCCTTGGCCGACCTCAGTGCCGCTGACCTTGAAGCCCAGATCGTTGCAGCTGGTGCCGGCAAGAAGCCAGCCCGCGTTCGCAAGGGGGCCACGGTTGACAATCTGCGCGACATCGTCGGTGTGGGTCCGAAGAACAGCGACTGGCTCAATGAGCAGGGCATCTACTATTTCCGCCAGATCGCCAGCATGGGCGCACCCGAACTCGCCTGGCTGGCCAACAACCTGCCGACCTTCGGGTCGCGGGTTTACCGGGAAAACTGGGTCGACCAGTGTTTCCGGCTGGCCAAGGGCGAAGCACCGCAGCCCAACCAGACCTGAAGCGTCGGACCTGACATATCAGAAAGGCCGGGATCGCTCCCGGCCTTTTTTGTTGCCTGTCGCAGTAAAAGCCTTCAGCGCGGGGCGCGCTTGGCGAGGATGCGCTGCAAGGTGCGTCGGTGCATGTTCAAGCGCCGCGCGGTTTCAGAGACATTATTGTTGCACAGCTCGAACACGCGCTGGATATGCTCCCAGCGGACGCGGTCTGCCGACATCGGATTGTCGGGTGGGGCAGGCAGATGGTCACCATTGGCCAGCAAAGCCTTGGTAACGTCATCAGCGTCGGCGGGCTTCGAAAGATAATCCACCGCTCCGGCCTTCACCGCTGCCACCGCCGTGGCAATATTGCCATAGCCGGTCAGCATCACGACGCGCGCATCAGGGCGCCGCGCGTGCAGGTCTTCGACAACTGTCAGCCCGTTGCCATCTTCAAGGCGCATGTCGAGCACGGCAAAGGCTGTCGGGCTGGTGCGGTTGATTTCCAGCGCCTCATGGACGCCCGACGCGGTCTTGACTTCGAACCCCCGGCTTTCAAGCGCGCGGGCAAGCCTCGTGCGCAACGGCCCGTCATCATCCATGACAAGCAGGGTACGGTCTTCAAGTGCTGCTGCTGACATGACATCGGTCATTGTCGTCCCTCCGATACAACACCGGCAGACAAATTCTGTCCGGCGAGCGCGTGAACGCTTGGCTGTTATGGTGCCCAGGCACGCCAACAAGACCGGGCAGTGTGTGGTGCTGACTGGAGGGCCCGGTCACCCGATGTGACACCTGCCACCGCCAGCCCCGCGACATTAGCGCACGATTTCCAATCGGTCCCGCGGCCATTCGACGCGCACCCGCGCACCACTGGCCGGTGTCATCCGGTTGCCGAACTTCAGCTGGGCACCCGATCGCTCCAGCATGGTCTTGGCGATGAAAAAGCCCAGGCCCATGCCTTCGCGGGCATTCGACTTGGCGGTCCCCTCCCCACGGCTCGTCACATAAGGCTCACCCAGACGGGTGAGGATGTCAGGATCGAAGCCTGGCCCGTCATCTTCGATGGTGACGCGGATGACCTTCTTGTTCCACTCGCAATGGACTGTCGCCTGGGTGCGGGCGAACTGGACCGCATTTTCGATGAGATTGCCCAGACCATAGAGGATTTCAGGGTTGCGCTGAACCGTGAGATCCTCGGCACTGTCGGATGTGCGGTCATCATG